>CAZVFF010000159.1:0-6007 GCA_964626395.1 uncultured Iamiaceae bacterium
CGCAGCCTGGACGACGGCTACATCCCGCCGGTGTTCGAGAAGTGGGGTGGCCTGCAGCTGTTGGACGGCAAGTCGATCGTGCGGCCCCGCGAATCGTTGGAATGGACCCGCCGTCTGGTCGCCGATGCCGGTATCTTCGCCGGGATCTCCGGCGGCGCCGCGATGGCCGGCGCGGCCAAGATCGCCGGTCGGATCGACCACGGGGTGATCGTGTTCGTCGTCGCCGATGCCGGTTGGAAGTACCTGTCGACCGGCGCCTACACCGACGACCTCGACGACGCGGAACGCGCGGCGGAGAAGATCGTCTACTTCTGACACCGAACGCGTACGACCGGAACCGCATCCGGCCGGAACTGGCCATCGGCCACGGTCGTGTCACTAGGATCGGCCCGTGCGGTTCTCACCCCGTGACGACACCTTCTTCGAGTTGTTCACGAAGGCAGCCGGGAACATCGACCGGGCGGCGCAGCTGCTCCGGGTGTTCATCCACGACATCGATCGTCGTGAAGAGCTCGCCAAGGCGATCAACGACTGCGAACACATCGGCGACGACATCACCCACGAGATCACCATGCGGCTCAACACGAGCTTCATGACCCCGTTCGACCACGAGGACATCTACGCCCTCGCGGTCGGCCTCGACGATGTGGCCGACCTGGTGGACGCGGGTTCGGACCACGTCGTGCTCTACAAGTTGGGTGCGTTGCCCGAACGGGTGCGCAAACAGGTCGAGCTGATCACCGAGCTCGCGGCCATGACGGCCGAGGCGATGCCCCGGTTGCGCAAGGTCGCGACGTTGTCGGACTACTGGGAAGCCGTCAAGACCAAGGAATCCGAGGCCGATCACATCCACCGTCGCATGCTCGCCGAACTGTTCTCCGGCGACTACGAGGCGCTCGACGTCCTCAAGCTCAAGGAGGTCACCGACGACCTCGAGGACGCCATCAACGCGTTCGAACGGATCGCCTACACGATCGAGGCGATCGCCATCAAGGAATCCTGACGACGTCCCGCACCGGTGGTCGAACCGACGTGTGCAGAGGGCGTGAACCCGTCCGGCGTGTGCCCGGCGGTGCGGAGATGAACTGCTGAACCATGGAGATCGCCGGACTCGCCGCCATCGTCGTCATCGCGCTCGCGTTCGACTACACCAATGGTTTCCACGACGCCGCGAACGCGATCGCCACGGCCGTCGGCACCCGGGCGATCAAACCGCGCACGGCGCTCGCGATGGCCGCGATCCTGAACCTCATCGGCGCGTTCATCGCCGAAGGTGTGGCCGAGACCGTCGGCAAGGGCATCGTCGACATCGGAACCGTCACCGAGACCAGCGGGTTGATCCTGGTGTTCGCCGCGCTGGTCGGCGCGATCACCTGGAACCTGATCACCTGGTGGTTCGGCCTGCCGTCGTCGTCGACCCACGCGATGATCGGCGGGTTGGTCGGTGCCGGGGTCGCCGCCGCGGCGACCGTGGAATGGAACGGCGTGTTCGACAAGGTCGTCATCCCGATGATCTTCTCGCCGATCGTGGGGATGGCCCTGGCCTACCTGGTGATGCTCGGGATCCTGTGGGGATTCCGGAACCGGAACGCCCACCGGGTCAACCGCGGGTTCCGCCACGCCCAGGTCGTGTCCGCCGGTGCGATGGCGTTGGCCCACGGCGTGCAGGACGCCCAGAAGACGATGGGGGTCATCGTCATGGCGTTGATCGCGACCGGCCACCACGACGGGTTCGGGGTGCCGTTCTGGGTGAAGTTCTCCGCCGCTGCGGCGATCTCGTTGGGGACCTGGTCGGGGGGCTGGCGGATCATGCGGACCCTGGGCCGCCGGGTCATCGAGTTGGATCCGGCCCGCGGGTTCGCCGCCGAAGCGACCGCGTCGGGCGTGCTGTACACGACGGCGTTCCTGTTCCACGCGCCGGTGTCGACCACCCACGTGGTGACCTCGGCGATCATGGGTGCGGGTGCCACGAAACGGCGCACCGCGGTGCGCTGGAAGGTCGCGAAGAACATCGTGATCGCCTGGATCCTGACGCTTCCCGCGGCGGGTCTGGTGGCGGCGCTCGCGTACTTCGCGATCGACTACGCGATCTGACCCGTCGCCCGCCCGCCGGCCACGGGGCCGGCCCTACCGGATGGTGGCACCCGCGTCGACGGGCAGCACCGTGCCGGTGACGTAACGGGCGGCGTCGGACAGCAGCCAGGTGACCGCTGCGGTGATGTCGACCGGTTCGACCGAGCCGACCGGCAACAGGTTCCCGAACGCGGCGGTGGCTTCGGGGTGGGCGGCGATGACCTCGCGCAGGGTGGCGTCGCGGCCCATCGGGGTCTTCACCGCGGTTGGGGCGACGACGTTGACCCGCACGCCGTGGGTGGCGACCTCGTGGGCGAGGGATTTCGCCATGGCGATCACCCCGGCCTTGGTGGCCGCGTAGTGGCCGAGCAGCGGCAGCGGTTTGATGCCCGCGCCGGAGGTGGTGACCACGATGGATGCGCTGTGGTCGTCGTCGTGGTCCAACAGGTGCGGAACGCAGGCCCGCAGCGTGTTGAACACCCCGGTCAGGTTGGTGTCGACCACCGATCGGAACTGGTCGTCGGTGAGTTCCCACAGGCGGCCGTACGAGCAGATGCCGGCGTTGGCGATCACCCCGTCGAGCCGTCCGGTGCCGGCGGCCAGACCATCGTCGAGTGCGGCCCGTACGGCGTCGGGGTTCCGGACGTCGCCGACCACGGCCGTGATGCGCCCGCCGACGGCCTCGACCGCTTCGACGGTTCCGGCCAGGTCGTCGTGGGTGGCCGGTTCGTAGCCGATCGGTCCGGGCGCGTCGCACAGGTCCATCCCGATGATGTGTGCGCCTTCGGCGGCCAGCGCGACGGCGTGGGAGCGCCCCTGACCGCGAGCGAGCCCGGTGATGAAGTACGTGCGGCCGGTGAAACGTGCGGGTTCGTGCCGGGCGGGATCGGTCGACGTGGCCATACCCACCAGCCTGCCACCTCTTCGCCCCCCGAGATTCGGAGCGGAATCGTTCCCGGTGGGCGACTCCGCTCCGAATTTCGTCGGGGCCGGCGGAGCGGTTGATTCGGTGTGGTCGTCGATGGTGGCCGCTCAATCGGTCGCAGGCGGCGCCGGTGCACCCGGGCCGACGAACCGGATCGGCGCGTAGCGGACGACGTGTTCCCCGTCGACGGTGCCGCGCACCGCGACGAGACACGACAGTGGGTCGCCACCGCCGCACGCGGCTTCTTCGGGAGGTTGACGGTCGTCCACGGGAGTCCCGTCGGGGTCGAACAGCGCCAGGTCACCCCGGAGCACCTCGTGGACCGGGAGTGTGAGGCGGACCACGGTGAGCGGCTCGGGCCCCGCGGTGGTCGGTGTTCCGGCGGGTTCGGTGTCGGCCGGTGCGGCCGGGCCCGGATCCGGGGGCGGGACCTTCCCGGTGGGGCGGGTCGCACACGCGTACCGTCCCTGCACCGACGCGCACTGGCCGACGATCCCCCCGGTGCCGGCGTCCAGGCCGCGGATGGTCACGGTGACGGTGTCGCCGTCTGTCAGGTCCCGGTCGGGGGTCACCAGGATCGAACCGTTCGGGTCCCGTTCCGCGATGTAGGACTCGACCGCCGGGGCGACACCGTGTGGGGTGTGTGCGGCCACCAGCCTCGGCTCGTCGTCCGGGCCGCGACGGATCGCGATCGCGTCGGCCGGCTCCAGGCCCCGGACGCGGTACGCGGCCACGGGTTCGCCCGGGTCGTCGTACTCCTCACCGGTGTCGTTGCACGGGGGGATCGTCGCGGTGCCGATCCGTTCGCCGAGCTCGAAGGGGACCTGCGGGTACGTGCCGATGTAGCCCCGCTCTTCGTAGGACACCCCGAACGTGCACGTCGCATTGATCGACACGTCGTCGATCGAGTGACCCGTCGTGCCGCACGCGCCCAGGACGGCGACGACCGTGGCGATGAGCGTGGCCGCGACCACGCGGCGACGCGAACCGGACATGGTGTCGGCCCGGGTGGGCCGTGCCGCGTGCCGGGCTGCCGCCGGTCGACGGAGGGGACGGTCGGGGTGGGCCGCTGGTGCTGCGGGTTCGTCGTGGGCCATGAGGCACGTCGTTTCGTCGCGGGGACAGGACCGGCGCCGGAACGCTCCGACGGGAACGGGCCGGTCATCTCCACGACGCCGGACGGCCCGAAAAGGTTCATTCGCCCGGTTCCATTTCCCATCTCGGTCGGCCCCGGGCCATCCTGCCCCTCGTTTCCGAGATTCGGAGCGGTTCAACCCGCCCTCGACGATTCGGCTCCGAATTTCGTTCGGGGGGAGGGGTGGGGAGCGGGCATGATGGTGCTCGCCGTCGCCACGGACTCCAAGGGGAACGAATGACCGATCTGAAGCGTCTCTACAACGTCGAACAGGTGCGCCTCGCCGCGAAACGCACGCTGCCGGCGGTGCTGTTCGACTACATCGACGGTGACGCCGAGGACGGCACGACCCGCCGGGCGAACCGGACGGCATTCGGCCGCTGGAACCTGCGGCAACAGGCACCCTCCACGGCGTGGGCCGACCAGGACCTCTCCGTCGAGGTGTTGGGCCGCACCCTGGACCTGCCGATCATCGTCGCCCCGTGCGGGATGGCGGCGATCATGCACCCCGAGGGCCCGATCGGTGCGAACCGGGCCGCGCACGCCAAAGGCACCCTGTCGGTGCTCTCGACCGTGGCGGGCACCAAACCGGCGGACCTGGCCGCGGCGGTCGACGACCCGGGTTGGTTCCAGCTGTACGCGCCGGAAGGACGTGAACAGGCCGAGATGCTGATCGGCGAAGCGAAGGACAACGGCTTCAGCGCCTTGATGGTCACCAACGACACCGCCGTGCTGGGCCGTCGCGAACGAGACATGGCCCACGGGGTGATCATGCCGATGAAACCCGACCCGTTCACCGTCGCCCGACTCGGGTTCGAGTTCGCGGTCAAACCCCGCTGGGTGGCCCGCACGTTGCGCCACCAGATCGACAAACGGCGCAACCCCGAGAAATCGACTGCCAAGGGACTGTCGCCGCTCGACATGGCGGCGTCACCGGTGACCTGGGACGACCTGGAATGGGTGCGCGAAGCCTGGGGCGGTCCGCTGGTGCTCAAGGGGATCGTCGATGCCGAGGACGCCCGCCGGGCCGTGGACGCCGGCGCCGACGCCATCGTCGTGTCGAACCACGGTGGCCGCCAGCTCGACGGCGCCCCCGCGGCGCTGGACGCGTTGGTCGACGTCGTCGACGCCGTCGGGGACCGCACCCAGGTGCTGATGGATGGTGGCATCCGTCGGGGCACCGACATCGTCAAGGCGTTGAGTCTGGGCGCCAAGGCCGTGCAGATCGGCCGGCCGTGGCTGTTCGGCCTGTCGGTGGCCGGCCAGCGGGGTGTCGAACACGTCTTGGGATTGTTCGAACACGAGTTGCGCAACGCGATGACGTTGCTGGACGAGACCGCGGTGCGGGACCTGGACCGTTCGAACGTGCTGCCGGCGCCCGCCTGAACCTCCGGGATCGCCGGGTCCTGGTCTCGCGCCGCGACCTGACGGTCATCCTCCGTGTGCCAGGTCGGCTGCGGGGGCAAACTCCGGCCCCGGGTCGGCGTGACCGCCGAAGCGGTCGTTCAGCGTGTTTCGGGTCGGCGGCTGGCGATCGCCGCCTGGTAGGCGGCGGACCGGTCCACCCAGGTGCCCAGGGACCGTTCGGTCGGCGCCATGGGGGAGAACACGACCGTGCCGACCGGGCCCGCCGGGGCGGCGGCTTCGTCGACCGCCTCGCCCATCGCCCCGACACACCGGTGCGAGGCGACCGTCGGGTGGGCGGCCAGTTCGGCCAGACGATGATCGGCCGGATCACCCACCCAGACCACGTCGAGTGCGCCCGCGGGCCAGGTGTCGAGCACCGCGGTGACCGGGGCGATCGCCACCTGCCGGTCGTGGCCACCCCAGATCAGGACCGCCGGGCCGGGGGCCCGGGGTTCCAATGCGGCGGC
>CAZVFF010000160.1:0-6002 GCA_964626395.1 uncultured Iamiaceae bacterium
CTTCGATGATGTGCGCGGGCTTGCGGGCGCCGGCGAACTCGGCGGCCTCCTGCACGGCGCGCTGTTCCACGCCGGTGATGCCCGAGGGCACACAGACGACCATGCGCGGTTTGGACCACCGACGCTGGTGCACCTTGTTGATGAAGTACCGCATCATCTTCTCGCACATCTGGAAATCCGCGATGACGCCGTCCTTCAGGGGACGGACCGCGGTGATGTACGCGGGGGTGCGACCGATCATGCGTTTGGCTTCGGTTCCCACCGCCAGCAGACGGTCGTCGCGGGTGGACACGGCCACCACCGACGGTTCGTTCAACACGATGCCGCGGCCGCGCACGTACACCAGGGTGTTCGCCGTACCCAGGTCGACGGCCATGTCCCGACCCATCAGCGACGAGAAGATCGAATCACTCATTTGTGGTCGCCTGTCATGTGGGAGGGAGCCTCTCCCTTTCGCATCGGGGGTTCACGGCGGATCGGACCCATCGGCGGAGGTGCAGCGCGCGGGATACACCGAAACGGTGGGGCTGGACCCGATGCAGCCTAGCGAACCCGACGAGCGTACACCCCGTCACGGGAACGTAACAATCGCCACGTCGGGGCCGTGCCCCGGTGGACCCACCCGTGGTGTTCGGTTGTCAGCGGGTTGCCGCACTCCCGCGTCGGTGTTGCTCAGCCCAGGTCGGGGAACCAGAGTGCGATCTCGGCCGCGGCGGACTCGGGTCCGTCGGAGCCGTGCACCAGGTTCTCGGTGGTCGTGGTGGCCAGATCACCGCGGATCGACCCGGGGGCGGCGTCTTCGACCTTGGTGGCGCCCATGATCGTGCGCACCAGGTGCCAGGTGTCCTCGGGGCCCTCCACGACCATGGCCAGCACCGGCGAACGCGTGATGAATTCGATCAGTTCACCGAAGAACGGCTTGTCCGCCAGGTCCTTGTAGTGGCGCTCGGCGAAGGCACGGTCCACCCGGCGCAGTTCGGCGGCGACCAGGCGCAGCCCCTTGGCTTCGATGCGGGCGATGATCTGACCCGACAGGCCGCGCTCCACGGCATCGGGCTTGCACATGACGAAGGTCCGGTTCACGGCCCTGGACGCTATGCGGCCATGTCCCGGACGGACCAATCCCCGGCCTCACCGACCACCGACCCACACCCACGAACTTCGGGAGGTTTCCCGGGTATATCCCAGGAAACCTCCCGAAGTTCGCAGGGATCGGGCCTCAGGGGGCGCCGTCGCCGGACCACTGCCCGTCGGGGTGCAGGGTCAGGATCTCCACCCCGTCGGCGGTGACGACCAGGGTGTGTTCGAACTGGGCGGTGCGTCTGCCGTCGCGGGTCACCGCCGTCCAGTCGTCGTCCCACAACCGGTGGTGCCAGTCGCCCAGCGAGATCATCGGTTCGATCGTGAAGGTCATGCCCTCTTCGATGATGCGGGTGTCGCGGGGGTCGAAGTAGTGGAACACCGCCAGGTCCGAATGGAACGTCTCGCCCACCCCGTGGCCGATGAACGCCCGGACCACCCCGAACCCGTTCGCCTCGGCGTGTTCTTCGATGACCCGGCCGATGCCGTTGAACCGCCGGCCCGGCGCGACCTGGTCGATCGCGCGTTCCAGACACTCCCGGGTCACCCGGATCAACCTGGTCGACAGCTCGTCGGTCGTCCCCACGGCCCAGGTCGCGTTCGTGTCGCCGTGCACGCCCTCGCGGTACAGGGTGACGTCCAGGTTGACGATGTCGCCGTCGACGAGCTCCCGCGAGTCGGGGATGCCGTGGCAGATCACCTCGTTCACCGACGTGCACACCGATTTCGGGAATCCGCCGTAGTTCAGCGGGCTCGGATACCCCCCGGCGGCGATCGACGCTTCGTGGCAGATCTCGTCCAACTCGTCGGTGGTGACCCCGGGACGGATCGCGTCGCCGACCGTACGGAGGATCTCGGCCGCGGCCACCCCGGTGCGACGCATCCGGTCGATCACATCCGCGGATTTCACGTCCGCCTCACCACGTACGCTGCGTTCCCCGGTGTCGGCGTAGGGGGGTCGTTCGATCCCGTCGGGCACGGTCCGCATCGGCGACAGCCGCCCGGGCCGGATCGGTTCGTAGGACGCCCGGTGGCAGCGCTTGAACTTGCGGCCCGACCCGCAGAAACACGGGTCGTTCGCACGAAGGCGGGTGGGGTCCACCAGGTCGGTCTGCGGGTGCATCATCGGCTCCTTCAGGAGAACTCGTCGAGGTCCGTCGCGTCGCCCGCGGCGGCGATCCGGACGGTGGGGACCCGTGTGGCCGACGCCTCGGCCGACACCGCTTCGTCCCAGGCTTCGATCCAGGTGGCCTCGTCGACGTCGGGGCCGAGACGTTCCAACAGTTCACCGTGCAACAACGCCGATCGGGCCGCGCCGATCACGTACAACGACCCGGTGACCAGGATCAGGTCCTCGTCGGTGGCGAGCGCGAACGCCCGGGAGATCGCGTCCGCGACGTTCGGGACGGCTTCGGCGACGATCCCCAACCCGTCGGCGGCGGCGGCGACCTCGTGGGCGGGGATCGCCCGCGGTGACGGCGGTGTGCAGGCCACGAGGAACCCGGCTTCGCGGGCACCCAGGGCGTCGAGCATCTCGGCGGGGTCACGCCGCGACAGGAACCCGGCGACCACGATCAACGACCCGGCCAGGGTGAAGTCCTCGGCCAGGGTGGCCCTGGCGGCACGGGCGCCGTCGGGGTTGTGGGCCCCGTCGATGACCACGGTCGGTTCGGTGCGCAGCACCTCGAACCGACCCGGAACCGACACCGTCGCGAACGCCTCACGGATCGTGTCCGGTTCCAGGGGACGGTTCACCAACGCCTCGGTGGCTGCCAACGCGAGCGCCGCGTTCGCGGCCTGGTGGGCGCCGTGCAACGGGATCACGATGTCGTCGACCCGGTGCGCGGGTGTGGCCAGCGACACGACCCGGCCTCCCATCGCGACACGATCGTCGAGCACCTCGAAGTCCCGGCCGGCCACCAGCAGCTCGGCGGCGGGCGCGGCGGCGAACACGTCCGCCAACGCCGGGTCGGTCTCGCCCAACACGAACGTGGCGCCCTCCTTGACGATCCCGACCTTCTCGTCAGCGATCCGGCGCCGCCAGTCACCCGCACCGTCGGTGTGGTCCCGCCCGACGTTGGTGAGCACCGCCACCTTCGCGTCGGCGACGTTGGTGGCGTCGAAACGGCCCAACATGCCGACCTCGAGCACGGCGACGTCCACCGGGATGTCCGCGAACCAGCGGAACGCCGCGGCGGTCAACAACTCGAAATACGACGGCGGGGCCTCCAGCATCGGTTCGATCGCGGCCAGGTCGGCGATCAACCCGGCGAACACCTCGGGCGGGATCGGCCGGCCGTCGAAGCGGAACCGTTCGGTGATCGACTCCAGGTGCGGGCTGGTGTAGGTGCCCACGCCCAGGTCCGCGGCACGCAACAGCGCGGCGCACATCGCGGTGACCGACCCCTTGCCGTTGGTGCCGGTCACGTGGATCGACGGGAACGTGTCCTGAGGGTCGGCGAGCACGTCGCACAGTGCGCGCATCGGGTCCAACGACAGGTCCTCGATCAACCCGGCGGTGGCCTCCAGGTTGATGTGGGCATCCAGGAACGCCAACGCGGCACGCAGATCGGACATCGGTCGCGTCAGGCTACCGGCACCGGCGCCCCGACCCGTTAGTCTTCACCATCGCAGGACCCCGCGGGTGTAGCTCAACGGTAGAGCATCTGGCTTCCATCCAGACGACGGGGGTTCGACTCCCCTCACCCGCTCCACACCAGCCGCCCAGGGGGAGCAGGGATGGCCACGACCCCGAAGCCGAACGGACCCGTGGCGATCGCCGTCGACCTGGGTACCGGCGGCCCCAAGGTCGGCCTGGTCACCCACCACGGCGACATCCTCTGGCACGGCTTCGCCGCGGTGGAGACCCGATTCACCGAAGACGGCGGCGCCACCCAGGACGCGGACCAGTGGTGGACGGCGATCGGTGCGCTGATCCGCCGCGCCCTCGCCGCCGACGTGGTCGCCCCGACCCGGATCGGTTCGGTGTCGATCACCGGACAGTACGCGTCGACCGTTCCCGTGGACGGCGCGGGCGAACCCGTCGACGACGCCGTGCTGTGGCGCGACACCCGGGGTGGGCCCCACGCCCGGGAACGGTTCGGGGGTCGGGTCGCCGGCTACGACGTGCGCACCGTGGCCACCTGGATCCGACGCACCGGTGGGGCGCCGTCGCTGTCGGGCGCGGATCCGATCGGCCAACGCCTGTTCCTCGCCGCGGAACGTTCGGACACCGTCGTGGCGGCCCGCTGGATGCTGGAGCCGATCGACCAGCTCACGATGCGTTTCACCGGTGTGGCGAACGCGTCACCGGCGTCGATGGCCACCGCCTGGCTGATCGACACCCGCCGACCCGGCCGGTACACCTACGACGACTCGCTGGTGCGACGCGCCGGGATCGAAGCCCACCAGCTGCCCCCGCTGGGACCCACCAACCGGTTCGTGGGCACCGTGCTGCCCTCGGTCGCCGCGACCCTCGGGTTGCCCGACGGTGTGCGGGTCACCGCGGCCCTGCCCGACCTGCACACCGCCGCGTTGGGTTCGGGCGCCGTCGGGTTGCACCGGGCGCATCTGGCGCTCAGCACCTCGTCGTGGATCTCGGCGCCCGTGCGTGCCAAGAAGACCGACGTCACCCGCCAGATCGCCACGGTGCCGGGCCTGCGCCACGACGACCTCCTGATCATCGACAACCACGAGGTCGGCGCGTCCGCGCTCGAGTGGTTCCGCACATCGGTCGCCTCCACCGCCGACCACCACCCCGCCCACGACGACATCACCGCCCTGGCGGCGACCGCGGCCCCCGGGTCGGGCGACGTGCTGTTCACCCCGTGGCTGGCCGGGGAACGCTCCCCCGTCGACGACCCGAACGCCCGCGCCGGGTTCCACAACCTGTCGTTGGGCACCGGACGGGCCGAACTGGCCCGGGCGGTACTCGAAGGCGTCGCGTACAACTCGCGTTGGTTGCACGAAGCCGTCGAGAAGTTCGCCGGGACACGTCTGGATCCGATCCGCATCGTCGGCGGCGGCGCGCAATCCGACCTGTGGTGCGAAATCCACGCCGACGTGTTGGACCGCACCATCGAACGACCCGCCGAACCGGTGCTCGCGAACCTGCGCGGCGCGGGGCTCGCCGCCGGGATCGCGGCCGGTGAGCTGCGCGTCGACGACGTCGCCGACCTGGTGCCCGTCGAAGCGACGTTCACCCCGAACCCCGCCCACCGCGGCACCTACGACCGCCTGTTCGCCGAATTCCCGGGCCGCTACAAGGCCGCCCGCGCCATGTTCGCCCGCCTCAACCGCTGACGCCGCCGCCGAACCCCCACCCGTCGCCGGCGAACGGTCAGAACGCGCCGGTCTCCTCGGCCTCCAACCAGGTCCCCGCGCCCTTGCCGACGGCCCGGTCCAACGCGGTGAGGGCCGCGTCGACGGCCAGTTCGGGAATGTCCCCGGCGCGTGCGTAACCCGCCGCGAACCGTTCCCCGCGGGGGTGCTCGTCGGCCCAGGCGGTCGCGAGACGTTCCAGGACGACCGGCGGGTCGGATTCGGGCAGACCGACCGCGACGATCACGAACCGGCCGTCGCCCAGGTGCACCGCACGGTCCCGGGAACGCACCTGGGACCGCAACAGTCGCCCGACCGCGGCGTGACGCAGATCGCGGGACACGCCCGCCGGTTCGTCGAGGAAACGGAACGCGACGACCAGGTCGCCCTCGCCGAGACGACCGATCGTGCGCACCGGATCGGACCCGGTCAACAGGCCCGTCGCCGGGTCCACCGCCGCGCCCGCACCCCGGTCACCCGGAGGTGTGCGGCGGTGGTCGTCTTCTCGATGGTGGTCACAGGCTCTCCGCCTTGCTCTCGCTGAGCTCGTCGCCGAGGTAGGCGGCCACGACGCGGGGATCGGTGCTGACCGTCGCCGGCTC
>CAZVFF010000161.1:0-6001 GCA_964626395.1 uncultured Iamiaceae bacterium
CGACCCGGCCGTCGACGCCTCGTGGCTGGCGACCCTGGCCGGGAACGCGTTACGGGCCCTGGGGGTCCCGGCGTCGGCCGAGTTGGCCGTCACCCTCGTCGACGTCGACGAGATCACCCGGTTGAACCGCGAACACCTGGGCGGCGACGGGCCGACCGACGTGCTGTCGTTCCCCATGGACGGACCCGACGGGCCGCCTCCGGGTGACCGCGGGGCCGACGGGGCGATGCCCTGGACCCTGGGCGACGTGGTCATCTGTCCGGCGGTCGCCGCCGCGCAGGCCCCGGACCACACCGGGGACCTGTCCGATGAACTGGCGTTGTTGTGCGTGCACGGCATCCTGCACGTGTTGGGCCACGACCACGCCGAACCCGACGAGGCCCGGGTCATGCGTGCCGAGGAGGACCGGGTCCTGCGGCTCGTCCACGGACCGGTCGCCGCGGGAACCGAGGTGCCCACATGACCACGTTCTCCTCCGGGATGTTGCTGGCCGAGGTGTCCGGCGCCGACACCGTCATCGTCGTCATCATCGTCGTCCTGCTCGTGCTCCAGGCGTTCCTCGCGGTCGCGGAGACCTCGCTGACCCGCATGAACCGCAACCGCGCGATCGCGCACGAGGAGACCGGCCGACGTGGCGCGCGGCGGCTTCGCCTGCTCGTGGACGATCCGGCGTCGTTCCTGAACACGCTGCTGCTGGTGGTGCTGGTCTGCCAGACCGCCCAGACCGCGTTGACCACGATCGTCGCGGAGCGCCTCTTCGGTGCGGCCGGTGTGGTGGTCGCGCTCGTCGTGAACGTCGCGCTGGTGTTCGTGTTCACCGAGGCCGCGCCCAAGACGTGGGCGATCCAACACCCCGACGAGGGTGCGTTGGCGACCGCCCGGCCGATCTGGGCGATGACCCGGTTCTGGCCGTTGCGGATGATCGCGAAGGCACTGATCGGCGTCACGAACGTGCTGCTGCCGGGCAAGGGCCTGCAGCAGGGCCCGTTCGTGTCCGAGGAGGAACTGCTCGCGATGGCCGACGAGGCCGCCGAAGCCGACGTGATCGAGGACGACGAACGTGCCTACATCGGTCGGGTCATCGAGTTCGGCGACACCGTCACCCGGGAGGTGATGGTCCCCCGACCCGACATGGTCACCATCGAGGGATCCACCCGGGTCGCGGACGCCATGGAGATCATCCTGTTGAACGGCTTCAGCCGTGTCCCGGTGTTCCGGGGTGACGTCGACGACGTGCTCGGCATCCTGTATGCACGGGACCTGATGCGGGCCGAACGCAACGAACGTTCCGACGTGCCGGTGGCCGAGATCGTGCGCAGCGCCCGGTTCATCCCCGAGACCAAACGGGTCGCCGAACTCCTTCCCGAGATGCAGCGCGACAAGTTCCACATGGCGGTCGTGGTCGACGAGTACGGCACGACGGTGGGCCTCATCACCCTGGAGGACCTGATCGAGGAACTCGTCGGGGAGATCTTCGACGAGTTCGACGTCGAGAACCCGCTCGTCGAACCCCTGCCCGGTGGGATCCTGCGGGTGGACGGGCGTCTGGCCGTCGACGACGCGAACGATCTGCTCGACGGTGACCTGCCCGAAGGCGACTGGAACTCGATCGGCGGTCTGGTCGTCGGCGAACTCGGGAGGGTCCCGGTGGGCGGGGAGACCGTGCACGTCCCCGGCTACGAGTTGCGGGTCGAACGCATGCAGGGTCGGCGCATCGCCCGGGTCCGTATCCGTGCGGTCCCCGAACCCGTCGAAGGTGACGGCGTCGACGACGACGGGAACGCAGCGACGACCGAGCGCGTGGAGGGCACCGCCGGGGAGCGCTCGGGATGAGGAGCGGGTTCGTCACCCTGTCGGGCCGACCGAACGTGGGCAAGTCCACGCTGTTGAACCGGATCCTGGGTCGGAAGGTGTCGATCACCTCCGACAAGGTCCAGACGACCCGTCACGCGATCCACGGCGTGTTGCACGTCGACGCGGCCGATGCCGTGACCGGCGAGGACACCCAGATCGTGTTCGTCGACACGCCGGGCATCCACAAACCCCGCACCGCGTTGGGGGAGGCACTCAACGAGACCGCCACCGCCGAGATCGCCGACGTGGACGTGGCGTGTCTGGTGATCGACGCGACTGCGCCGTTGGGCCGGGGCGACCGGTTCGTGGCGGCACGCCTGCCACAGGACGCGATCGTCGTGGTGAACAAGTGCGACATCGCCTCCGAGCAGCAGATCCTCGGCCAGCTCGCCGAGGCCGGCACCCTGGAGCGGAGTGCGTACTTCCCGGTGTCGGCGACGACCGGACGGGGCGTGGCCGCCCTCGTCGACGAACTGGTGCGGCGGATGCCGGAAGGGCCCCCGTACTACCCGCCCGAACAGTTCACCGACGTCACCGACGAGGTGTGGGTCGCCGAACTGGTGCGCGAGCAGTTGCTCGGGGTGTTGCGTGAGGAGCTGCCCCATTCAGTGGCGACGCGGGTGACCGAGTGGGAGGGGAACCGGGTTCGTTGCGAAATCATCGTGGAACGGGATTCCCAGAAACCGATGGTGATCGGCAAGGGCGGCCGGGTGCTCGCCGAGGTGGGCCGGCGGGCCCGCGAGCAACTGCCCGAGGGCACGTTCCTGGAACTGCACGTGCGGGTCGACAAGAACTGGCAACGCCGCCCCGAACGCGTGCAGCGCCTCGGCTACTGACCGTGTCCGACGCACCCACGCTCACCGAGCGTGCCGAAGCGACCGGCGGTGATCCGGACGCGATCGTCGAGGCGTTCGGTGACTGGGTCACCGACCGCGGGTTCGAGCTGTACGACGCGCAGGCCGAGGCACTGTTGGAGATCGCGCTCGGTTCGCACGTGATCGTCAACACCCCGACCGGGTCGGGCAAGTCCCTGGTCGCGACCGCAGCGTTGTTCGACGCCCTGGCCCGGGGCGAACGGGCCTTCTACACCGCACCGATCAAGGCACTGGTGTCCGAACGGTTCTTCGAACTGATCGACGTGTTCGGCGCCGACAACGTCGGCATGCTCACCGGTGACGCAGCGGTGAACGCCGACGCACCGCTGATCTGCTGCACCGCCGAGATCCTCGCGAACCTGGCGTTGCGCGAAGGCGCGGAGGCCACCCTGGGCTGCGCGGTGATGGACGAGTTCCACTGGTTCGCCGACCCCCAACGCGGTTGGGCGTGGCAGGTGCCGTTGTTGGAGCTGCCCCGCACCCGGTTCGTGTTGCTGTCGGCCACGTTGGGTGACGTCACCCCGTTCCAGGAGGATCTGGAACGCCGGACCGGTCGCCCCGTCGCGCTCGTGTGGTCGGCGACGCGGCCGGTCCCGCTCGTGCACGAGTACCGGGTCGAGACCGTCACCGACGCGATCTCCGAACTGCTCGAGACCGACGGTGGCCCGGTGTACCTGGTGCACTTCACCCAGAAATCGGCGGTGGAGCGTGCCCAGGCGTTGTCGTCGATGCGGGTCGCGTCCCGGGCGGACAAGGACGCGATCGCCGATGAGATCGGCGCGTTCCGGTTCACCGCCGGGTTCGGTCGCACGTTGTCGCGTTACGTGCGCAACGGCATCGGGGTGCACCACGCCGGGATGCTGCCCCGCTACCGCCGCCTCGTGGAACGCCTGGCACAGAAGGGGCTGCTCAAGGCGATCTGCGGGACCGACACCCTGGGGGTGGGGATCAACGTGCCGATCCGCACGGTGTTGTTCACCGGGTTGTCCAAGTTCGACGGGGAGGGGACGCGGCTGCTGTCGGTGCGTGAGTTCCACCAGATCGGTGGCCGTGCGGGCAGGGCCGGGTACGACACGACCGGCACGGTGATCGTGCTCGCGCCCGAGCACACCGTCGAGAAGGCGAAAGCCGAGGCCAAGGCGATCGCTCGTGGCAAGAACCCCAAGAACGTGCGGAGTCGCAAACCGGCGCCCGGCACGGTGTCGTGGGGCAAACCGACCTTCGAACGTCTCGTGTACTCACCCCCCGAACAGCTCGAAGGGCACCTGCGGGTCACCCACGGCATGGTGATGGCCGTGTTGGAACGCCCGGGCGATTCCGACGCGGCGCTGGAGGCGCTGTTGCGCAGCCCGTACTCGGGCCCCACTGAGATCGAGGCGAATCTGGCCCGGGCCGCGGAGATCCGGACGTCGTTGCTGGACGCCGAGGTGTTGCTGCCCGTCGATCCACCCGACGCGGACGGGTGCCGCTACCACCTGTCGAACGAGATGCAGGACTCGTTCGCGTTGGACCAACCCCTGTCGCTGTTCGCGGTCGCGGCGCTGGACCTGTTGGACCCGGAAGATCCCGAGTACGCGTTGGGTGTGGTGTCGATCGTCGAGGCCGTGCTGGAGAACCCCCGACCCGTGGTGTACTCGCAGCAGAAACGGGCCAAGTCCGAGGCGATCGCGCAGATGAAGGCCGAGGGGCTCGGTTACGAGGAACGCGTGGCCGAACTGGACCGGATCACCTGGCCCCGACCGCTGGCCGAGCTGCTGGAACCGATGTTCGAGGTGTACTGCCGTTCCGAACCCTGGGCCGCCGAACACGAACTGCAACCCAAATCGGTGGTCCGGGAGATGTTCGAACGCTCCATGGACTTCGCCGACTACGTGCGGTTCCACGCGATCGCCCGTTCGGAAGGGGTGCTGCTGCGCTACCTGTCCGACGCGTACCGGGCCCTCGCCCGTACCGTGCCCGATGACTACCGGTCCGAGGAGTTGGCCGACCTGATCACCTGGTTGGGTGAGATGGTCCGACAGGTCGACTCCAGCCTGATCGACGAGTGGGAACGCCTGGCGGATCCCGACACCCCGGTGGACACGGTTGCCGAAGCCGATGCGGCACCGCCGCCGTTGACGGCGAACCGTCGTGCGTTCACGATCCTGGTCCGCAACGCCCTGTTCCGTCGGGTCGAGTTGCTGGCCCGACGAGACTGGGCCGGACTGGGTGAACTGGACGGCGACGCCGGCTGGGCGGCCGCCCGGTGGGAGGCAGCCGCCGCGGAGTACTTCGCCGAGTTCGACGAGGTCGGGATCGGCCCGGACGCACGCAACCCCGCGATGCTGCTGATCACCGCCGAAGGGCGCACCTGGTCGGTCCGTCAGATCCTCGACGACCCCGACGACAGCCGCGCCTGGGCGATCGTCGCCACGGTCGACCTGGACGCGTCCGACGCCGAGGGCCGTGCCGTGGTGCACCTCGACGACCTCACCCACGACTGAACCCGCCCGACATCCCCCGGCCTCACCCCCTCTTCCGAACTCACCCCCCTTTTCGAACTTCGTCACGTCTTCGAGTGTGGGACACGATCTTCGCGCTACATCCGGCAAGCACCCCACCCGTTGTCCGAACTTCGTCACGTCTTCGAGTGTGGGGCGCGATCTTCGCGCTACATCGGGCAAGCACCCCACCCCGTTTTCCGAACTTCGTCACGTCTTCGAGTGTGGGACGCGATTTTCGCGCTACATCCGGCAAGCAGGCTGGCGGTTCGACGAAAGGGCTGTGCTCCGGGCACGCGCATGGCGGTTGGTGCGGCGTCAGTGCTTGCTGAATCAAGCGCGTCGAGCGAGTCGCTGACTCGAAAATGTGACGAAGTTCGATTTTCGGGGGTGCGCCGCGGTCGGGTTCATACGGTGCGCCGTGGCCGAGGTCAGACGGTCGGGCGGGTCGAGGGCCGGCGGATCGAGGTCCGGCCGGTCAGGGGGACGAGCGGATCGAGGTCAGGAACGCCTCGACCTCGTCGCGGTGCCGGGTCCGACGCATCGGCGGCAGCGCGTTGATCAGGTCCCAGCGGTAGCTCCGGCGGGTCGCGAAACGCGAGTCCAAAACGGCCACGACGCCACGGTCGTCCGCCCGGCGCACGAGGCGTCCCGCCGCCTGGGCGAGCAGGGTTGCCGCGCGGGGCACGTCGATCCGGCTGAAGGCCTCCCGGCCGATCGCCTCGCGTCGGGCCGACAGCAACGGGTCGTCCGGGCGGGGGAACGGGATCCGGTCGATGGTGACCAGTTGGC
>CAZVFF010000162.1:0-664 GCA_964626395.1 uncultured Iamiaceae bacterium
CCAACCTGAACCACAACTCGATCATCTTCATGTTGGAGTGCCAGTACCGGTGGATCCTGGGGGCGATCGGGCATCTGCGCGACGGCGCCCGACGAGTCGAGGTGACCGAACGGGCCGCGCGCCGGTACGCGACCCGCATCGACGCCGAATTGGAACGGACCGTGTTCGCCGCCGGGTGCGACAGCTGGTACAAGACCGCCGACGGCAGGATCACCAACAACTGGCCCGGGCCGACGTTGCGGTACTGGTGGGACACCCGGCGGGTGCGGACCGCCGATCTGTTGATCGCCTGACCAACGGCCCACCCGGACCGGGTCCGCGACCGGTCAGGTGTCGTTGGTGAGCACGATCTTGCCGAACTTGCCGCCGGCCGCGAACCGGTCGTAGGCGTCCGCGGCCCGTTCCATCGGGAACGTGGCCTGCAGGGGCACCCGGACGCGGCCCGCGGCGAGCAACGGCACCACGTGACGTTCCACCGCCGCGGCTGCTGCGGCTTTGCCTTCCAGCGGTCGGGCCCGCAGCGTCGAGGCGTGGATCGAGGCCCGGGAAGCCATGAGTGCCAGCAGGTTCACCTCGCCCTTGGCACCGGCACCCACACCGATCACGACGAGGCGTCCGTCGGTGGTGCGCAGCCGAAACGAGTCGCCGTCGTAGACGTGTTCGA
>CAZVFF010000162.1:674-5974 GCA_964626395.1 uncultured Iamiaceae bacterium
TCACGACGAGGCGTCCGTCGGTGGCGAGGGCTTTGGAATCGGCGTACAGGTTCGGTCCGCCGACCAGTTCCAGGATCACGTCGAAGGGCCCCGCGTCCCAGAACGCGTCCGGGGCGACCACCCGGGCACCGAGCGCGGCGACGTCGTCGTGTCTGGCCCGGTCCCGGACCGACGCGGTGACCCGGGCGCCGGCGGCGATGGCGAGCTGCACCGCGGCGGTGCCCACTCCCCCTGCGGCCCCGGTGACCCCGACGTGTTCACCGATGGTGAGCCCGCACTGGGTGAACAGCGCGTCGTGTGCGGTGGTGAACACCTCGGCGAAGCCGCCCATCCCGGCCCGGTCGGCGCCTTCGGGTACGGCGATGGCGCACCGTTCGTGGATCAGCACCCGTTCGGCCTGCGCACCGCCGCCGACGACGCCCATGACCCGGTCGCCGGGTGCGAAACGTTGCACGCCGTCGCCGCAGGCGACGACCTCACCGGCGAACTCGAGTCCGGGGATGTCGGCCGGCGACCCGGGCGGTGCAGGGTACACCCCGGCGCGTTGGAGCAGGTCGCCGCTGTTGATCCCCGCGGCGTGGACCGCGACGGCGAGTTCGCCGGTGCCCGGTTCGGGGTCGGGGTGTTCGACCCACCGGATCTCGCCGTCGATGAAGGTGACCGCGTGCATGGCGTCAAGGCTCCCAGAGTGCGTCGGTGAACGTGTCGGTGCCGACCACGGTCGGGCGGAACGGTGACACCCACCGGACCTCGGCGCCGATACTCCGACCATAGAGCTCGTCGAGGTCGTGCAGCGTGTCGTCCCAGACCTCGACGGCGGGCGCGTCGCAGAAGAACAGTTCCAGGAACGCCCGGTCGTCGACGACGCGGGGCACGTCGCCGGGCGCGTCGTCGAGCAACGGCCGAGGTGACGCGTGCAGCACCTGTGCCACGGGCGTGTCGGCCACCAGTCCGGCCAACACGGGGGTGAACGCCTCGCCGGCCCCGGTGGCCTCCAGTCCGTCGGGCAGCCGGCCGATCACGGCGACCAGGCCGGCGTAGCGGTGGTCGAGCGCCAACTCGACGGGCACGCCGTCGGCGTCGCGGGACACGACGAAGGACCGGTCGTACAGACCGGTGTGGACGTGGTCGCGGTGGGCGAACATGCGGCCGTTGGCGTGCAGGTCGTTGACCTGGTCCACCGCCCACCGGTTCCACTGGTCGTGGTGGCCGTCCTGGACCCAGTACAACCCCAGGTAGGTGCCCCGCCCGCCTTCGCCGGTGACCGGGTTGGGCCCACGGGCGACCCGGGACTTCTCGTGCCGGGTGGCCACGAACCGGCCGCCGGCGAACTGCCACGGCCCGATCATGCACCCGGCGTAGAAGTGGTCACGTTCGTACCAGCGGTTGTAGGCGACCTCGTGGCCGCGGTGCGGGTCGACCAGGGTGAACAGCAACGACCCGAGTCGGATCGGGGTGCGTCCGTCGACGTCGCTCACTTGACCGCGACCGGGTTCACCGGGGAGCCGACCGCACCGGTGAACGGCAACGGGGACGCTTCCAGCAGGAACTCGTACACCCCGTCGGTGGCGCAGTCCTCGGCGAGTTCGTCGAGCACCCAGTTCTGACCCTGGGTGAGGCCCATCTCGACGATGTGCAACAGGTGGGCGGGGAAGAACGCGTCCTGTTCCGACGGCGGGAACGTGTCGAAGGTGAGGTTGTCGACGGCCACCGCGGCGGTGTCGTGGCGGTGGAACCATTCCGCACACCGCCAGGAGATCCCCGACGACGCCATCGCGTACGCGTCGGTGTCGGGACGGCGGCCGTGCAGGTACGACATCTGACCGGTACGGACCAGCACAATGTCGCCGGACGCGGGGATCACCTCGGCCATCTCGGCGGCCTCGTCGAGATCCTCCGGGCTCACCGCGTAGCTGGCGTCGAGCCGGGGCACGCCCTTGGCGCGGGCCACGTCGAGCAGGATCCCCCGGCCCACCAGGGTACGGATCCGTTCGATACCGAGCTCGGAGGCACCCCGGGCGCCGATCGTGGACGGCGACACGCCGTTGTAGAGCCGGCCGGCGTAGGACACGTGGGCGAGGCCGTCCCAGTGGGTGGCCACCTGCATGCCCATGGTGACCATGTCGTCGGAGCTGCAGAACAGGTCCCGGTCGCCCAGCATCGCCTCGTCGATGGCGCTCATGGTGTGCATGATGATCCGCCCCGGGATGTTGCCCCGTTGCAGGTCCTGATGGAACGACAGCGGCCACGCCAGCGAGAACCGTTTGCCGGTGCGCACGCATTCCGCGCCCCGGCGGACCGCGTCGGCGTCCAACAGGTTCAGGGTGCCGATGCGGTCGTCGTCGCCCCAGCGGCCCCAGTTGTTGACCCGGGCCGCGGCCTCGTGGAACCAGTCGGGAAGGCCCATCAGAACTCGAGCACGCCCCGGGCGAGCTTGCCGGCGTGCATGTCCTCGATGACGGTGCCGAATTCGGGGACCGGGTACACCTCGGTGACCAGTTCGTCCAGTTTCAGCTTGCCGTCCAGGTACCACTGCGCGTACAGGGGGATGTCGTGCTGGGGGCGGGATCCGCCGTAGCGGGAACCCTTGATCGTACGGTTCACCTGCACCAGGTTCACCGCGGGGAACGCGACCTCGTCGGTGAACCCGGGCACGCCGACCTCCACCGCGGTGCCGCCCCAGTCGAGCACGTCCAGGCACTGCGCGAGCAGTTTGGTGTGGCCCACGCAGTCGAAGGCCCAGTCGACCCCGCCGGCACCGAGCGGCCCGCGGACCATCTTGGGGTGGAACGGGTACATGGCCCGGATCGCCTCGACCGGGTCGGTGTCACGGGCATCCACGAAGTCGGTCGCGCCGAAGGCACGGGCGAGGGGTTCCTTGGACGGTTCGGTGTCCACCGCGATGATCCGACCGGCGTTGGCGATCGCCAGGCCCTGGATGACATTCAGGCCCACACCGCCGACCCCGAAAACGACCGCAGTGTCACCGGGTTCGACGTCGGCGGTGTTCAGCACCGCACCCACGCCGGTGACCACCCCGCACGCGATCAGACACGCCGAGGTGAACGGGATCTCCTCGGGGATCTTCACGGCCTGGACCTCGGCGACCGTGATCCGTTCCGCGAACGACGACGTCGCCGCGAAGTTCGACGCTGGTTCGCCCTTGTACAGGAACGGCTGTTTCGCGATACCGATCGAGCGGCGGCATTCGGTGGGTCGTCCCCGTTGGCATTTCGAACACACCCCGCAGTTGGCCAGGGTGGACACGACCACGTGGTCGCCCGGGCGCACCCGTTTGACACCGTCGCCGACGGCCTCGACGATGCCGGCACCCTCGTGGCCGAGCACCGCGGGCGGTTTCCACGGGATCGTGCCGTTGATGACGCTCACGTCGCTGTGGCACACCCCGGCCGCCTGGATCGCGACGAGCACCTGGCCGGGGGCGGGTTCGGGACTGGCCAGTTCCAGGTCCTCGGTGTACTCGGCGTTGTCGGTGCCGAGGAAGACGATGCCTCTCATGGTGTTTCTACCCCCGTCGGATCGTGGTTCGTGGTTGTCTGGTGGCTGCCGCGTCGAACGTGCGGTCCGCTCAGGCGGACCAGACGATCGTCTGCATCTCGGTGTAGGCGTGCAGGCCGAACACGCCACCGTCGCGGCCCACCCCGCTCATCTTGAACCCACCGAAGGGTGCCTCCATGTTGCGCTGGGCGGTGTTGAGCCCGACGTTGCCGGCCTCGAGGCGCTGCGCGACCCGGTAGCCCTCGTACGCGTTCTCGGTGAACACGTAGTCGTACAGGCCGTAGGGCGAGTCGTTCGCGATCGCGACACCCTCGTCGGGGTCGTCGAAGGGAATGACCGCGATGACCGGTGCGAAGAACTCCTCGCGGGCCCCCGGGTTCGAGTTGTCGGTGGCCAGCAGGGTGGGGGCCACGTAGAAACCGGTGTCGATGTCGGGCCGTTCGCCTCCGACGACCACTTCGGCGCCGGCGTCCACGGACGATTTCAGCAGGCTCTCGACCCGGCTGCGGTGCACGTCGCTGATGACCGGCCCGACGATCGTGGATTTGTCCAGCGGGTCGCCGACGACCATGTTCCGTGACGCGGCCTCGAGCCCGGCGACGAGTTCGTCGTAGCGGGACCGGTGCACGATCGCCCTGGTCGGGGCGGTGCAGATCTGGCCCGAATGGAACCCCCACACGCTCGCGAGCGCGGTGACGGCCTTGGAGATGTCGGCGTCGGCCATGACCACTGCCGCGCCCTTGCCTCCCAGTTCCATCAGGCTGCGTTTCATGGTGCGCGCACATTCGGTCTGGATCGCGACCCCGACCGGCGACGACCCGGTGAAGCTGACCATGTCCACGTCGGGCGACGCCACGAGTGCCTCGCCGGTCGACGCGGACGATCCGGTGACGATGTTGACGACCCCGTCGGGGATCCCCTCCTCGTGGCAGATCCGTAGTACCTCGAGCGCGGCGAGCGGATCCTGGGGGGCGGGTTTGACCACCACGGTGTTGCCGGCGGCGAGCGCGGGGGCGACCTTGCCCGCCATGTTCGTGATCGGGAAGTTGTAGGAGCTGATCGCGGCGACGACCCCGACGGGGGCGCGGTGCACGACCGAGGAGATCAGCCCGCCCGGGGCCAGCGGCGTGTCGGGCATGGCCTGGGGCAGCAGCGGCATGTCCAGGTTCGCACGGCCGGCTTCGGCGTAGAAACCGAACCGGGCGGCGCACGCCGGGGCCTGCATCTGGGAACCGACGCGCATGGTGGCGCCGGTCTCGGCGATGACGAGGGGGACGAAGTCGGCCATCTCGGCGTAGATACGACGCGACACCTTGCCCAACAACGCGGCCCGTTTGGTGGGTTTCATCGCCGCCCAGGCGGGTTGGGCGTCCTTCGCGGCGGCCGCCGCCGCGGCGACGTCCGCGGCCGACGCCTCGGGCGCTTCGGCGACGACCTGTTCGGTCGCCGGGTTCACGATCGGGTAGGTGCCGTTCGATCCCTCGACGAACTCACCGCCGATCAACTGCCGGTACGGGCCCTCACCGACCTTGCGTGCCATGGGTGTCCATCCTGTCCGTGTTCGTCCGTGTCGTCGTCGGGTCGGTGCGTGGCGTCACCCGACGACGTTGTCGTTCCGCATCCTGCCACGTCACCGGTCACGCGCCGGAACGACCGGTGCGTGACCGGTCGTTCAGTCGCCGTCGAGGCGCAGCAGTCTACGGGCGTTGGTGCGCACGATCTTCTCGACGACGTCGTCGGGCAGGTGCGCCATCTGGGTTTCGGCGACCTTGCGGGTGTCG
>CAZVFF010000163.1:0-3678 GCA_964626395.1 uncultured Iamiaceae bacterium
AGGGTGCCTTCGTTGCGCAGCAGATCGGCGAGGCTGCGCCCGTCGACGTACTCCATGACGATGAAGTAGGTGGAGGCTTCCCGGCCCCAGTCGTAGACACCGACGATGTTGGGGTGGTTCAACCCGGCCGCGGCCTGGGCTTCGCGGCGGAAACGTTCCACGAAGGCGCTGTCGGTCGCGAATTCCGCGAACAGGATCTTGACCGCGACGGGGCGTTCCAGCAGCTGGTCGCGTCCCAACACCACGTCGGCCATCCCGCCACGGGCGATGCGGCGGTGCAGTTCGTAGCGCCCGTTGAGTACCACCGGTTCCCGTTCAGCCATCGGCGCAAAGCCTAGTTGTCGACCGCTCCGGGCCGGTCGGACGGCGGACACCTTCCGGGGCGGTCACTGGCGCTCCAGTACGGCTTCGAGCATGGTCCGGGCCACCGGTCCGGCGACCACCGATCCCGTCGAGGCGTTGCCGTGGCCGGGCACGTTCGGGACGACGACCACGACCACCGCGGTCGGCTCCTCGCCCTCGGGTGCACCCCAGGCCACCATCCACGCGTTGTTCGCGTCCCCGCTGGTCTCGGCGGTGCCGGTCTTCGCACCCACGTCCCGGCCGGGGATCGCCATCGACGACGCGGTGCCCTCGGTGACGACCTTGCGCATCGCTTCCCGCATGACCGCCGCGGTCGAGGCGTCCATGGCACGCCGCCACGACCGGTTCTTCCATTTCGAGGTGACCCGACCGTCGGCGTCGCGGACGTTGTCCAGCAGGTGCGGAACCATGATCTGCCCGTCGTTCGCGATCCCCGCGACGACCAGGGCCATCTGCAGCGGCGTGGTCACGGTCGGACCCTGACCGATCGAGGCGAGCGACAACTGGGGGATCTCCCGGGTGAAGTCGCGGTCGGGATCCTCGTCGTTGGCTTCGGGCCGGATCGTGGAGACCGCTTTCGGGCCGGGCAGGTCGATCGGCAGGTCGTCGTCGAAACCGAACTTCTCCGATCCGGCGATCATCTTCTGCGGCCCGATCGTCTCGGTGCCCATCTCGGCGAACGACGAGTTGCACGACCGGGCCAGGATCGTGAACAGTGCGCCTCCGCACACCTCGGAATCGAAGTTCGAGATCGGTGCCCCGTAGGGCGGCTGGTATTCGGTGACCGCCGGGTAGACGGGGGTTTCCGGGGTGACATCGCCGGTGCTCAGCCCGGTGGCGGCGGTGACCAGCTTGAACGTCGACCCGGGCGCCAGCAGCGACCCGATCGATGCGTTGACCAACGGGTGTCCGGGCGCGTCGTCGAGCACGACCTTGGTGTCGCGGGCGGTCGTGTCGTCCTCGGTGTCGTGGTGGCTGAGCGGGTTCGGGTCGAAGTTCGGGTTCGACCACATGGTGAGCACCGCACCGTCGCGGGGGTCGAGCACCAGGACCGTCCCGGCCCGGTCGCCGAGTGATTCCCGCGCCATCTGCTGCAGATCGTCGCGGATCGTGATCGTCACGTTGCCGGCGGTGTCGGTGTCGCTGAACAGGTCCGACAACGACCGCAGTTGCTGGTTGAGGGTCCGCCCGGACAGTTCGTCGTTGTACTGCTTCTCGATCCCCGAGGAGCCGTACACGAAGCTGTAGTAGCCGGTGACCTGCCCGTACAGGTCGCCGCGGGGATATTCGCGTTGGTACACGTAGCGGTCGTGGGACTCGACGGAGCGGGCGAGCAGGACCCCGTCGGCCGTGGCGATCGACCCGCGGGGGCGGCTGAAGTCGCGCAGTATCGCCCGCACGTTCTGCTGATCGGTGTCCAGGTCGTTGCGGCACGTCGACGGGTCGACCAGTGCGCCGACCGCCCCCGCGCAGGACCGCCCGCCCACCTGGACCAGGTTGACCTGCACGAACAGGAGCGTGAAGCACAGCATCAACACCAGCGCGAGGCCTCTGATCTGACGGTTCACGCCGGCACCGCCACCGCGGGCCGGGCCGGTTCCTCGACGGACCGGCGGGTCGATTCATCGGACACGCGCACCAGCAGGGCCAACAGGATGTAGCTGGCCACCAGCGACGACCCGCCGTAGGACACGAACGGCAACGCCACACCGGTCAGGGGCAGCACCCGAGTCACGCCGGCGATGATGATGAACGACTGGAATCCCAACAACGTGGTCAACCCGACTGCCAGCAGCGAATCGAACCGGTCGACCGCCCGTGCCGCGATGCGCAGCCCCGAACCGATCAGCACCAGGTAGGCGACCAGCACGATCGTGGTGCCCGCCAGGCCGAGTTCCTCGCCGATGACCGCGAAGATGAAGTCGTTCTGCGCTTCGGGGACCAACCCGGGCGAGCCCAGACCGAGCCCCGTGCCCGTCAACCCGCCCCAGGACAACGCGTACGCGCCCTGGGCGACCTGGTAGCCACCGCCGGGCAGGTCGTAGGTGACCCAGGGGTGCAGCCACACGTCGAAACGCTGCCGGACGTGGGACACGTGGTGGAACGCCACCCACGCCCCGGCGACGAACGCGCCGAGACCGACGACCAGATACCCCTTCCGGCCGGTCCCGACCCACAGCATCACGATGAACAGGGTGATCAGCAGCAGCGACTGGCCGAAGTCGTTCTGCACGACCAACATCGCCAGACCGATCCCGATCGCGACCAGTACCGGTCCCAGGTACTTGGGGTGCGGAAGCACGGGACGGAACCGTGGCCAGGTGGCCATGCCGAGCAGTTCCCGGTTCGAAACCAGGTACGACGCGACGAACACGACCAGGCACAACTTGGCGATCTCGCCCGGTTGGAAGCTCATGGAACCCACGGCGATCCACACCCGGGCGCCGTTGACCTGTCGACCGATCGGCGACATCGGCAACATCAACAGGATGATCCCGACCAGCAACAGCGTGTAGCGGTAACGCTGCAGATCCCGCGAGCGGCGCACGACCAGCAGCGTGGCGATGAACGCGGCGACTCCCACGCCCGACCACACCGCCTGCAGACCGGCGAGGTCGCTGTCCAGGCGGGCGATCATCACGTAGCCGAGGCCGTTGAGCAGGCCGGCGACCGGCAACAGCAGGCCGTCCGCGTACCGGGCGAAACGTCGGATGGCCAGGTGGGCGACGAGCACGAGGCCCACGACGACCCCCAGGAACGGACCGATGTCGGCCGGTAGCGACGCGGTGCGACCCAGGCCGGCGAGCACGTACGCGCCGCCGATGACGACCGCGCCGACGAAGATCAGACCCAGTTCGGTGCGGCGCCGGAGTTTCGCGATCAGCACGGCCTGCCCGTTCACGGTGCGGTCGTGTCGGCCGGTCCGGTCGCGCCGGCCGTGGTCGTCGACGGCGACGACTCCCCCGGTTCGGTGGTGGTCGTGGGGCCCGGCCGGCTGTCGAGGTCCGCGCACGCCTCGGGGATCGTGGTGGTCGGACCGCCCGGTGCGACCGGCGGCGGTTTCGCACCGTTGCGCAGATCCGAACAGATCACGCCCCGCATGCGGGCGACGTAGGCGTCGGCGTCGGCGCGTGACGACTGTTCCTTGCCGGCGGCCACGGCGTCGGCCATCGTGGCGGGAACCTGGGCGGCGGCGATCCCGGTGCGTTCCTCGACGGTCGCTTCGAACCAGAGGACGTTGTCGGGGCGTCCCTTGAAGATCGTGACCTGATCGTCGTCGAGTCCGACGTGGTACGTGCCCCGGCTGTACCAGCC
>CAZVFF010000163.1:3778-5016 GCA_964626395.1 uncultured Iamiaceae bacterium
CGGGGTCGACGGCGGGTTGGGCGGTGGTGAACCCGGCCAGGTCCGGGCCGCGTTCGTCGGCGTCACCGCGGACCGCTGCACCCGCGGAGCCGGCGGCGCCGGTGTCGTCGACGACATCGACCACGACGACGGTGACGTTGTCGCGCCCGCCCGCCTCGTTGGCCTGACGCACCAGTTCCGACGCGGCGTCGCCCGGGTCGGCCAACCGGCGCAACGTGGCGCCGATGCGGTCGGGCGGTACCTCGTTGAACAACCCGTCGCTGCACAGGACGTAGCGGTCACCGGTGACGGGCACGACCTCGAAGGTGTCGACCTTCACCTCGGGTTGGATCCCCAGGGCCCGGGTGACGATGTTGCGGTGCGGGTGCACCGCGGCTTCGGCCTCGGTGATCTGCCCGGCGGCACGCATGTCCTCGACGAGCGAGTGGTCCCGGGTGATCTGGGTCATCTCGGCGTCGCGGTAGCGGTAGCAACGGGAGTCGCCGACGTTGATGATCGCCAACGCCTGGGTGTCCTCACCGGTGTCGACGAGCGCCATCGCGCACAGGGTCGTACCCATCCCGCGCAGTTCGGCATCCTCGGACGCCCGTTCGTACACGGTCCGGTTCGCCAGTTCCGCGACCTCGACGAGCGCGTCGGCGGTGGGGTCGTCGAAGTGGTCGCCGAGCACCTCGATCGTCACCTGCGAGGCGACCTCACCGCCGCGATGCCCACCCATACCGTCGGCGACGGCGAACAATCGAGCGGCGATCGACCACGAGTCCTGGTTCGCGGCCCGGACCCGACCGACGTCGGAGGCGCCGCCCGCCGCCAGTTCGATCACGCGACCTCCATGATCGTGTTGCCGATCTGGATCCGGTTCCCGCGTCCGAGCTCCATGGGGCCGGTCACCTTGGCGCGATCCAGCCAGGTGCCGTTGGTGGAGCCCAGATCCTCGATGTAGTACTGGTCGTCCCGACGGAAAACCCGGGCGTGGATCTGCGATGCGTAGGTGTCGTCGAGGGTGACCTGGCACCCCGCGGCCCGGCCGAGCGTGAACTCGGGGGTCAGTTCGAAATGCAGTCCGGCGACCTCGGGTGGGGCGACGATCCGGAGTTGTCGCGGGACGTGGCGCCGACGGCGACGGCGCCGCTTCTCGCCCGGTTCGACGGCCGCGACACCGCCACCGACGAGTGCCGGTCCCTTCACCTCGACCCACACGGCCCGCAGCACCCGCAGGAAGAACAGGGACAGGAGCG
>CAZVFF010000163.1:5026-5923 GCA_964626395.1 uncultured Iamiaceae bacterium
CAGGACGTTGAGCAGCTGCTCGGAGACCACGGGGCGAGCCTAGTTGTGCTTCCGGCACCCCGGACCGTTCCGGAGGTCGCCGCGCGTCGAGTGGCACGGTGGCGTGCGGTGCACACCGGCGGGCCCAGCCGGCCGGTCAGGAGCTCTCGAAACGGATGACGGTGTTGCCGAAACTGAGCGTGTCGCCGTCGGTGAGCGGATGGGTGTCGACCCGTGCGCCGTTGACCCGGGAGCCGTTGGTGGAACCCAGATCCACGAGGACGTACCCCGACCCCGACGGCCGGATCTCGGCGTGACGACGCGACGCGTTCGGATCGTTGAGCACGATCGTGGATCCGGGCATGCGACCGATCGTGACGGTCGCCTCGTCCAAGGCACGGCGTTCCCCGGTCGGCAGGATCAGGGTGCCCGGCCCGGTCCCGCCTGCGGGTTCGCGGAACTTCGCGTCGATCGCGAACGCGCCGGTCCGCAACTCGGGGTCGATGACCAACTCACAGGCCACGTGCCCGACGAACGCGTAGCCCTCGTCGCGGGCGTGGTCCCGGGCCGCGTCGGCCAGTTCGGCGCACACCGTGTCGTGGATGTCGGCGAACTGTTCGTAGTCGGCTTCGCTGAGGAACACCGTGAACGCGTTGGCGACGATCGTGGCACCACGCACGTCGACGTCGCGGGTGGCGTCCAGTTCGCGCACCAGACGCCGTCCGATCTCGACGGGGCGGACCGTGGAACGGAACATACGCCCGAACACACCCTCGACGAGGTTCTCGAGACGTCGTTCGAAACCGCGCGCAGCCATGGATCCCACGATACGCGTGTTCCGGGGCGCGTTGGTCCATCGACGGTCGGTCTCGCTAGCATTGACACCCTTGTCACTCGGGCGAGTGGCGGAATTGGCAG
>CAZVFF010000164.1:0-1597 GCA_964626395.1 uncultured Iamiaceae bacterium
GGGATACCCGGACGCGAGTCCGACGGTCCGCTCGAACGGGCCGTGGCCAAGCTCCGTGCGGTGATCCCCGGTGGTGGGGACGGGGACATCGCCGTCGATCTGGGACATGCCAGCGACGCCGTCTTCGCAGCACTGGAGGACGGGTTGGCGAACCGCACGGTGGTCGAGATCGACTACCCGGACATCGACGACGCGAGCGTGCGCACCCGACGGATCGAACCGGCCGCGGTGTTCTCGTCGACCGGGCGCTGGTACGTGTCGGGGTGGTGCCACCACGCCGACGGCCCCCGGGTGTTCCGTGTCGACCGGATCCTCGAGGCCCGCCCGACCACCGACCCGTTCACCGGTGAACGGATCGACACCGATCCCGTCATCGACTTCGACGCCTCGCTACCCCGGGTGACCCTGGAGGTCGACCGGTCCGCCGCATGGTTGTTGGACCGCGTCCCGGCGCTCGAACGTGTCGAGGGTGACCGGACGGTGCGGGTCTCCCTCGCCGTCGGTTCGGCATCGTGGCTGGCCCGGTTCCTGTTGCGTCTCGGACCGGCCGGGCGGGTGGTCCGGGCCGATCCCGCACTGGATCCCCACAAGGCGGTACGGGTCGAGGCGCAACGGATCCTGGCCCGCTACGAGTGACCGGACGACCCGCGGATAACGTCGAAGGTCCTGTGTCGAACGACCCGCCCGAGTTCCACGCGACCCCGTCGGATCCCGAGGGGACCGTGTCGGATCCGGGCCCGATCGTGCTGCCGCCTTCGAAACTGCGACGGCCCCGGCACCGTGGGCGGCTCCGCGCGCTCGTCGAATGGGTGGTGGTGATCGGCGGCGCGTTCGGGCTGGCCGTGCTGATCCAGATGTTCCTGTTCCAGCCGTTCCGGATCCCGTCGGGTTCGATGATCCCCACCCTCGACGTCGGGGACCGGATCGTCGTGAACAAACTCTCCTACAAGTTGCACGATCCGAACCGTGGGGACGTGGTCGTGTTCACCACCCCCGACTGCGAAGGCGCGGGCACGGCCGACTGGGCGAACTGCACGATCGTGGGCAACTACGCCGACCTGGTCAAACGGGTCGTGGGGTTGCCCGGCGACCGGATCGCGATCGCGGACGACCGGGTGTACATCGACGGTGAGGTGCTCTCCGAGCCCTATGTGCGTCCCGGTGCGACGACCGTCGCACAGCCACCGTTCGGGTGTGAGTTCCCCGGCACACCCGACGAGCCCTACGTCGTTCCCGACGACATGGTCTTCGTCATGGGCGACAACCGCAGCGATTCGTTGGATTCACGGTGTTTCGGTCCGATTCCCGAGTCGTCGCTGGTCGGTCGTGCGTTCGTCGTCATCTGGCCGTTCCGTCACCTGGGATGGTTGTAGGACACGGACCAACCGGTCGGTGTGGTCGCTGTAGAGCCCGTCGATCCCCGAGGCCACCAGCCGGCGCATCCGCCACGGCGACTGCACCCCCCAGGCGAACGCCGACAGTCCCGCCCGGTGGGTCGCCTCGATCCGTCGGTGTGACCAACGGTGGTGGCGCAGGTTGATCACGTCGACACCTGCGGCGCGGACCTCGGCCGGGGTGGAACGCCCGAAGGCACCGC
>CAZVFF010000164.1:1607-5798 GCA_964626395.1 uncultured Iamiaceae bacterium
CCGCGCCCCAGCGAGGCGACCAGGCGGACCTGCCCGTCGAGGGCACGCCACGATGCCAGGCGTTCGGGATCCGGGTCGCACAACCAGGTGCGTCCGGCCGCGGCGGCACGGACCTCGAGGATCGCCCCGACGGCGTCGGGGTCCTTCACGTCGATCGACAGGTCGATGTCCGGTTCGAGCAACGCGTCCAGGTCGGCCAGGGCGGGCATGTGGCCCGGCAGATCGGCGAAATCGACCGCACGGATCGGGACGCCCGGTGCCGCGCGGCCGTCGTGGTCGATGACGGCCACGCCGTCCCGTGTCAGCCACACGTCGGTCTCCAACGCGACGGCCCCCATCCGCAACGCGGTCAGGAACGCCTCGATCGTGTTCTCCGGTGCGTGCGCCCGCGCTCCGCGGTGGGCGAAACCGATGACGGTACGTGGTGCCATCGGTGCATCATGGCGCACCCGGGCGCGGCACCGCCCGTCGGATACGATGGACCCGATGATCTGGCTGCTCGTCGCGCCACCGGTGGTGCTGTTGCTCGGTGCGGCATGGCTCGCCCGTGGCCTCGACGGGCTCGTCCCGATGATCGGCACACGTGACGAGGGGGCCGTGGAACGGGCCCGGTCGGCACGGACCGGGTTGTCCGAGGCGCTCGTCCGGTTCGACACACCGGACCGTGACGCCACCGCGGGTGGCGGCGACCGGTAGCATCGTCGACGATGCTGGATTTCTCGCCGGAGAAGATGATCTTCATCTTCTTCATCGTGTTGATCGTCCTGGGGCCCGAGAAGCTCCCGGAGGTGTCGCGCAAGATCGGCCGGGCGATGGGGGAGTTGCGCAAACTCTCGGGCGGATTCCGGGCCGAGATGAACAAGGCGGTGAACGAGATGACCGCCGACCCGCCACCCGACGACGGGAACGCCGCCCGACCCCGCGAGGTCCCCTCGGAAACCGCGGCCGGTGGCGAATCGGACGGAACCCCGGAGACCTGACGCGCCCCGGGCGCCGGCCACCATGAGCTCGAAACATCCCGCTGATCCGAACGAGTCCTCGATGTCGCTGATGGCGCATCTGGTGGAGTTGCGCGGACGGATCCTGAAGATGGCGATCGCGGTCGCCATCGGCGCGGTCCTGGGTTGGTTCCTGTTCGACTGGGTGTTCGAGATCCTCACCCGCCCGATCATCGGGGTCTGTGAACACCATGAATGCCTGCTCGAGGGCGGCAAGGTCCAGAACATCGATCCACTCGATCCGTTGTCGACCCGCATCCGCATCTCCATGTACATCGGAATCGGTGTCGCGATGCCGGTCGTACTCTGGCAACTCTGGCGATTCGTCGCTCCCGCGCTGTACGCGAACGAACGCAAGTACACCCTGGCGTTCATCGGTCCCGCCCTGATCCTGTTCCTCCTCGGCGCGGGCCTGGCCTATTTCGTCCTGCCGGTGTCGTTGAACTGGCTGCAGGGGATCGGCGGCGCCAAGTTCGTCGCCGCGTACGATTCGGGCAAGTTCGTGGCGCTGATCGGGTGGATGATGCTGGCTTTCGGGATCGCGTTCGAGTTCCCCGTCGTGCTCGTCGCGCTCATGGGCATCGGGGTCGTCCAGTACCGGACCCTGCTGCGCGGCTGGCGGTACGCCGTGGCGATCATCGTGGTGATCACCGGCACCATCACCCCGACCGCGGATCCGTTCACGTTCCTGTTCCTGGCCGGGCCGATGGTGGTCCTCTACTGGGTCGCGGTCCTGCTGGGTGTGCTCATGGACCGGGCACGTCGCCGTAAGGCCGCGTCGTGACGATCCGGAAGCACACCGCCTGGGGGTCCGACGGGGTCCTGCCCGCGGACGGTGTGGTGATCCGCAGCGACCGTGAGGGCGCCGAGGTCGTTGCGCGAGCGCGCGCGGCGGGGCTCGAACCGCCGGTCCTGGGACTGGTCGGTGGCGACCTGTGCGCCACCCTCGGTGCCCCGTCGGACCCGGAGCGCCTGTACCGTGCCGGTGCCCGTCGCTACCCGATCGACCTGGGTGTCGCGATCGCGGACGGCGTCGAACACCTGTTTCTCGCGCACGTGCTGGTGCGCCGCCCGTTCTGGCGGGGACGGATCGTCGCGGCGATGAACGCGCAGTACCTCGACCGGTGGGACCTGGCGCCCAAGGGTCACCCCAACGACGGCCGCCTGGACATCTCGGACGCGTCGCTGTCGTGGAGCGACAAGCTCGCCGCCCGAAAGCGTGCCCCGACCGGGACCCATGTCCCGCACCCGGGGATCGAGGTACGCCGGACCGGCGAACGCACCTGCGACTTCGACCCTCCGGCGCGCTTGTTCATCGACGGGGTTCCGACGGGAACGGTCGAACATCTGGAACTCCGGGTGGAACCCGACGCGCTGACGATCGTCGTGGGCGGCGCCGGGGTCGCCCCGGCGGCATCGTGAAGACCATCCGGGCCCGTCTGGAGGACCGGCTCGCCACCTGGGCCGACCAGCTCGTGGACGCCTCCCACGACATCCACGCCCACCCGGAGATCGCGTTCGGAGAACGGTACGCACACGATCGTCTGGTGGACCTGCTCGCCGATGCGGGGTTGGCCGTCACCGGCGGCGCGTACGGGATCCCGACCGCGTTCACCGCCCGGATCGGAGACGGCCCGGGTCCGTGCGTGGCGATCCTGTGTGAATACGACGCACTCCCCGATGTCGGTCACGCGTGCGGGCACAACATCATCGCCACGGTCGGCGCCGGCGCGGGCATCCTGGCGGCGGGTGTCGTCGACGACCTCGACGGCCGCCTCGTCGTGATCGGCACCCCCGCCGAAGAGGCGGGTGGCGGCAAGATCGACCTGCTCGACGCCGGCGCATTCGACGACGTCGACGTGGCGCTCATGGTGCATCCGGCCGACGCGGACCTGACCGGCATGGACACCCTCGCCGTCGCCCAGTACCGCGTCACCTACCGGGGGGTGCCCTCGCACGCCGCTGCCGCTCCCGAACGGGGCCGCAACGCGCTCGACGCGGCCGTGCTCGGCTACAACGCCGTCGCCGCGCTGCGGCAGCACATCGCACCGACCGAACGGATCCACGGGATCTTCACCCGGGCGGGGACCGCGGCCAACGTCGTCCCCGCGGAGGCCGAGGCCGTGTGGTTCGTCCGGTCACCGACCCTGGAGACCCTGTGGCCGCTCGTCGAACGGGTGCACGCGTGCCTACGGGCCGGTGCCGACGCCGCGGGCTGTGGGATCACGATCGAACAACGCAACCACCCCTATGCCGAAATGCGGGACAACCCGGTGCTGGTGGCGCGTTACGCGGCCATCGCCGCCGAACACGGCCGCCGGGTCCGCGAACCCGACGCGAACCGTCGGGTCGTCGGATCGACCGACATGGGCAACGTCAGCCGCACGGTGCCGTCGATCCATCCGATGATCGCGGTGGCGCCACCCGGGGTGTCGATCCACACGACCGCGTTCGCCGATGCGGCCGTCTCGGCCGCGGGCGACCGCGCGGTGACCGACGGCTCGATGATCCTGGCGCGTCTCGCCGCGGCGTGCTGGGCCGAACCCGATCTGGTGGCCGGCGCCCGGACGTCCTTCGCCGGGGCCATCCCCGACGCGTCCGGCGTCCACCCCTAGAGTCGTGGCGTGAACACGTACGTCTCCGAGGAGTTCTCGCCGTCCGAGGCGGACATCCTGCGCCGGTACTTCACGAACCTGGACCAACCGGTCTTCGCGCTGGTGAACCTGCCCGAGGTCGTGAAAGGCGCCCTTTTCGCCCGCTATTCCCGCTCCCACAAGAGCCTGCGACGCCTGTTCCTGGACGAATTCGTCACCGATCTGGACATCACCGGCGACCTCACGGTGGACGCCACCGTCGGGCTCGAGCGTGCCGAGAAGCTCTACGAGCGGGTCTTCGTGGAATACGGCGATGATTCGGTCGCCCAGCTCGGTGGGGTGCACCTCGCGTGCGAACAGGCGTCGAACCTGCTCACCAAGGTGCTCGAGTGGGGCCGTCTGATGTCGTACCTGGAGCAATCGACGCGGTACATCGCCTACGACCGGCGGATCGACGGCCGATACCGGTACTTCCGGGATCCCGACGTGCTCGCGTCGGCGCTGGGCACCCGTTACGTCGGGGATCTGGATCGCCTCTTCGACACCTACGCGGAACTCGTCGGCGACATGGTCACGTTCCTGCGCGAACGCATTCCCCG
>CAZVFF010000165.1:0-5797 GCA_964626395.1 uncultured Iamiaceae bacterium
GTGGGTGGTGATCTCGTACCTGGGGACCCACCAGGGCCTGGCACTGACCCTGGCCGGGTTGACCGGGATCATCATCTCGGTCGGGATCGCGGTGGACTCCAACGTCGTGTTCTACGAGCACCTGCGCGAAGACATGACCAAGGGCAAATCGCTGCGCGAGACGGTCAGGCCGTCGTTCAAGACGGCGTGGGGCACGATCGTCAACGCTGACGTCGTGTCGATCATGGGCGCGGTCATCCTGTACGTGTTCACCGTCGGCCCGGTCCGGGGGTTCGCGTTCTACCTGGGTCTGTCCACGTTCATGGACCTGGTCGCCTCGTGGCTCTTCATGCGACCGCTCGCCTACTGGTTGGCCAGCCGCAAGGTGTTCAACCGACGGCCCGGCCTGTTGGGCGTCAAACCCCGCGACGTCGACCCGGACGCGATCGTCGCAGCCGCGGCGAAGGGGGTCCCGGCGTGAAATTCCTGAAGAAGCTGTATTCCTTCGACGACTCGATCGACTTCCGCAAGGGATGGCGCGTCGCGTTCGTCATCTCCGGTCTGCTGATCGTGATCGGCCTGTTCAGCTTCATCTCCAACGGCCTGCAGCTCGGTATCGACTTCAAGGGCGGGACCTCCTGGCAGGTCCCCCAGGGCGACACCACCACCGACGAGGTGCGCGACGCGCTCGCGCCGTTGGGCGCCGGTGATGCCCGGATCCAGGTGCTCAGCCAGGGTGACGACGCCCGCATGCGGATCCAGGTCGGCACCGACGTCGACCCGACCGAAGCCGTCGACGCGATGGCCGCGGCGACGGGAAAACCGACCACGGCCTTCACCGACAACCAGAGCGAGGTCGGCCCATCCTGGGGTCAGGACGTGTCCCGCAAGGCGATCCGGGCGTTGATCGTGTTCTTCCTGGCCGTCGCCGCGTACATCTCGTGGCGTCTGGAATGGCGCATGGCGGTCGGCGGGATCATCGCGGTGGTCCACGACGTGTTCCTGTCGGTCGCGGTGTACGCGGTGTTCGGTTGGGAGGTGACCCCGGGGACGGTCATCGCGTTCCTGACGATCCTGGGGTATTCGCTGTACGACACGATCGTCGTCTACGACAAGGTCCACGCGAACGAGACGAAGCTCACACTGCACGGCGACATGACCTACACCGACATGATGAACCTGTCGTTGAACCAGACCTTCGTGCGGTCACTCAACACGACGTTCTCCACGGTGCTGCCGGTCGCGTCGATCCTGGTGATCGGTTCGGGGATCATGGGGGCGGTCACCCTGCAGGAGTTCGGCCGGGCCCTGCTGGTCGGGTTGATCTTCGGGGCGTACTCGTCGGTGTTCATCGCATCGCCGATCGTTGCGGCACTCAAGGAACGCGAACCCCGCAACATCCAGATCCGCCAGAACGTGCTGGCTGCACGGGCCGGCGAACCGGTGTCGCCGATCGTCGACGAGCCCGTCGTCGACGACGGGGCCGACACACCGGTATCGAAGGTCGCAGCGACGCGGTCGACCACCGGCACGGCGAACAGCCCGTATTCGGCGAACCACCCGCCGCGGCCGCGCAAGAAGGGCAAGAAGCGCTGATCGGCTGACCCGGCGCGGACCCGATGTGGGGGCGGGCCGTAGACTGGACCCATGGCAACGGTGTCACGCGTCCTCCCCTGGCGGCGTTCCGCCGCGCCCCCCGTGGAGGTCGCGCCGGTGGTCACCGCGTACGCCCGCCGCCACCCCAAGGCACCGACCGACCGCATCGCGAGGGCCTACGAGGTCGCCGCGGTCGCCCACGCCGACCAGTACCGCCGTTCGGGTGAGCCCTACATCAACCACCCGCTCGCGGTCGGTCGGGTCGTGGCCGACCTGGGCGTCGACGACGTGACGATCGCCGCGGCGTTGTTGCACGACGTCGTCGAGGACACCGGGGTGACCCTGGCGGACCTGGAATCCGAGTTCGGACCGGACGTGGCCCGCATCGTCGACGGCGTCACCAAACTCGACGCGTTGCACTTCGAGTCCCGTCAAGCCCAGCAGGCCGCCACCCTGCGCAAGATGCTGGTCGCGATGGCCAACGACCTGCGGGTGTTGATCATCAAGTTGGCCGACCGCCTGCACAACATGCGCACGATCGCGGCGTTGCCCGGCGCCAAACAGGAACGCATCGCCAACGAGACCCTGGAGATCTACGCACCGCTCGCACACCGCCTGGGCATGTCCGAGGTCAAACAGCAACTCGAGGACCTGTCCTTCGCCACGATGCACCCCAAACGGTACGCCGAGATCGACGCGATGGTCTTCGAACGGGCGCCCGAGCGTGACATCTACCTGCAGCAGATTCTCGGCCAGGTCGACGAACGCCTCGTCGAACTGGGTATCCGGGCCACCGTGACCGGCCGTCCGAAACACCTGTGGAGCATCTACGAGAAGATGGTCCTCAAAGGCCGCGACTTCGACGAGATCTTCGACCTGGTCGGCATCCGGGTCATCGTCGATTCGATCCGCGACTGCTACGCCGCGCTCGGGTCGATCCACGCGACGTGGAAACCGGTGCAGGGCCGGTTCAAGGACTACATCGCGATGCCCAAGTTCAACCTGTACCAGTCGCTGCACACCACCGTGGTCGGACCGCTCGGCAAGACCCTCGAGGTGCAGATCCGCACCCTCCAGATGCACGAACGGGCCGAATTCGGCGCCGCCGCGCACTTCACCTACAAGGGCAAGGACAAGGGCACCGCCAAGGGTGACGTGCCCTGGCTCAGCGGCATCGTCGACTGGCAGGCCGAGACCTCGGACCCGGTCGAGTTCATGAACGCACTGCGGGTCACCCTGGATTCGGACGAGGTGTACGTGTTCACCCCCCAGGGCGAGATCCTGTCGTTGCCCCACGGGTCCACCCCGGTGGACTTCGCGTACGCGATCCACACCGAGGTCGGCCACGCCTGTGTGGGGGCCCAGGTGAACGGCAAGCTGGTGTCGCTCGACCACGAACTGGTCTCGGGGGACACCTGCTCGATCGTCACCTCCAAGGCCAAGGACACCGGACCGTCGCGGGACTGGCTGGGCTTCGTCGCCACCCAGCGGGCCAACTCGAAGATCCGTCAGTGGTTCTCCCGGGAACGTCGCGAGGACGCGATCGAATCGGGCCGGGAGGACTTCGTCCGGGCGTTGCGTCGCCAAGGGCTGCCGGTGTCGAAACTGGACCCGGCCATCGTCGCCGACATCGCGAAATCCATGAACTACGTCGACACCGACGCGTTGTACATGGCGATCGGTGAACACCACGTGTCCGCCGCGTCGATCGCGGCGCGGGTCGGACGCCAACTCCGTGGCGGCGACCCCGAGGTGTCCCAACAGCGGCTGTCGACGTCGGTCGCGTCGCGGCGAACCTCGGCCTACGACGACGCCGTGGGGGTGCACGTCGACGGACTCGACGACGTCATGATCCGTCTCGCCAAGTGCTGCACCCCGGTCCCCGGCGACGAGATCATGGGTTTCGTCACCCGTGGCCGCGGGATCTCGGTCCACCGGTCCGACTGTGTGAACGCCCTCGGGTTGCAACACGACCAGTCGACCCGCCTGGTCGACGTGGAGTGGGACGACGCCGCCACCGGTGTGTTCATGGCCACCGTCGAGGTCAAGGCGCTCGACCGGACCGGCCTGCTGCGTGACATCACCGCGATCGTCGGCGACCAGCACGTGAACATCCTGTCGGTCACCGCGGCGATGGGAACCGACCGGGTGTCCAAGATGCGGTTCGATTTCGAGTTGGGCGACCCGTCGCACCTGGGTGCGTTGCTGCGGACGATGAAGACGATCGACGGCGTCTACGACGCCTACCGGGTGTTGCCCGGCGCCGGCTGAGGGCCGTGCCGGGCGGGCGGGCGGGGATCGCTCAGGGTTCCAGACCGGTACAGGGACGGAGCGCGTCCCAGGCGGCCACGGCGTCGACCGCGGCCGACCCTTCCAGGGGAACGGGGCTTCCCTGCCCGTCGATCCGGGCCGGGAACCATTCATACGCGGGTGGTTCGTCCCCGCCGATCGCGACCCGGAACACGCAGGTGGCGGCGGCTTCGGGGGTGCCGGCGTAGAACGCGAAGTTGCCCAGGCCGTAGTTCACGATCGTGTCGCCCAGGCGTCCGGCGCCCTGGAGTCGGTGCGCGTGCCCCCCGACGACGATGTCGGCGCCCACGTCGGCCAGCTGGTGGGCGAGTTCGATCTGGGCTCCGCTGGGGCAGTCGTTGCGTTCGATCCCCCAGTGCAGGAACACCACCAGCGTGTCGACCTCGTCGCGCAACGCGGCGACCGCGTCCAGGAACGGTTCGACGCGTTTGGCCGACGCCAACCCGGGATGGTCCGGGGTGGCGGTCCAGGAGGGGATCAGCTCGTCGTCGAGGACCTGGGTCGCGGCGACGACCGCGACGGTGTGGTCACCGAACGTCGCACGGTGCGGGGCGAGCGCCTCGGCCTCGTCGACGCCGATTCCGATCAACGGGAAACCCCGCTCGGCGCTCGCCGCGAGCGCGTCGGGAACCCCGTCGGGGCCGTAGTCCAGGCCGTGGTTGTTCGCGATCGACGCGACGTCGATCCCTGCTGCGGCGAGGACGTCCAACGCCGCCGGTGGGGTACGGAACGTGAACGCCTTGGGTTCGGGTGTACCCCGTTCGGTCACCGCGGTCTCCAGATTCGCGACGGTCAGGTCGGCGTCGGCGAGCACCGGGGAGATCGCCCCGAGGATCGCGTCCGGGTTCGACGCCAACAACGCGTCGCGGGGCGGCTCGAAACTGATGTCACCCGCGAAGGCGATCGTGATCCGTTCGGGGACCCGGGCCGGCTCCGTGGTCGTGGATGCGACCGACGAGGTCGCGGTCCGCCCGTCGGAGGTCGTGGGCCCGGGACCTCCGGCGTCGTCGTTCGTCGAGCTGCAGGCCGCAGCGGCCAGCACCACGGCGAACAGGACGAAACCCACGCTGGACCGGACCGTCCGCACCATGGACCCGGATCCTAGAGTTCCCCGGGTGCTCAGGTAACCTCGCCGGACGTGGCGAGCGGATCGACTTTCACGGCACCGGTGGGTACCCGTGACGTCCTGCCGCCCGAATCGGCACGGTGGGAAGCCCTGATCGCGCGCTTCGCTTCGACCGTGCACCGATCGGGGTACGGGCTGGCCGTGTCACCGCTGTTCGAGGACATCGGGGTGTTCCAACGCGTCGGTGCGGGAACCGACGTGGTCCGCAAGGAGATGTACACCTTCACCGACCGGGGCGAACGGCACCTGGCGTTGCGCCCCGAGGGCACCGCGTCGATCGTGCGCGCGTGGATCCAACACCGGCCGGTCACGCCCTGGAAGGTGTTCTACGCCGCGCCGGCGTTCCGCTATGAACGTCCCCAGGCGGGCCGGTACCGGCAACACCACCAGCTCGGCATCGAAGCGATCGGGTCGGCCGACCCGGACCTGGACGTCGAGGTCATCGCGCTCGGGTGGGACCTGCTGGCGTCGCTCGGTCTCGAACGGAACCGGTTGTTGATCAACTCCATGGGTACACCGGCCGACCGCATCGCGTACGCCGAACACGTGCGGGCATGGCTGGGCGACCGACTCGACGCGCTCGACCCGGCCGACCGCGCCAAGGTCGCCGACCACCCGATGCGGGTGCTGGACTCCAAACGGCCCACCACCCGGGACGTCGTGGCCGAGGCACCACGCATCACCGACGCGTTGTCGGCGGACGCGACGGCCCGTTTCGAACGGGTCCTGGCCGGACTCGACGAGCTCGGCATCCCGGACGAACACACCCCGACGCTGGTCCGCGGC
>CAZVFF010000166.1:0-5716 GCA_964626395.1 uncultured Iamiaceae bacterium
TGGCGGGCGCGACGCGTGCGGTGGCACAACGCGTCGTCCTCGAAACGCTCCGGTCCGGTGCCGTCGGCCATGTGGCGTGGGACGACGCGTGCCGTGCGTCGGGGTTCACCCCGGCCGACGTGCCGCCGGTGGCCGCACCGGTCACGCCCGGCGACGCCGACACGGACCGTTGATCCGCACCGACCGGGGCGGGTTCAGTTGTGGGTGGCGTTCGGGTCGCTGAGCGTCCCCATGAACACCAGGCGTTCGTCCACCGCCCGGATCGAACGCGTCCCACCCTGGGGAACCACGGCGAGCCCCCCGGCGGAAACGGCGATCTCGGTGTCACCGATGAGCATGATCCCGCTGCCCGCCAGGAACGAGAACGACGCACCCGGTCCTTCGTGCGGTGGCAGCGACTGACCGGGCTCGAGGCCCACCAACAGGACCTTCATCTTGTCGTCGATGTGCAGCAGTTGCACACCGGGTCCGTCGGACGAGAACTGCACGGCGTCTTCGAAGTTCTGCCAGTTGGGCATCGGGTATTTTCTCCATGAGCGGGCCGGTGGGGGCCGGGTGCTCGGCTCGTACCCGGGAAGTGGCCAGTTGACCACACCACGGCCCGGGTCGACAATGCCCGTGTCGGAACATCGCGGGCGGTTTCCCGGTTGCACCCCGACGTACCCGACCGTCCCAGGAGGACCGATGAAGCTCACCCGCCGTCTCGCCCAGGCCGCTCTGGGGATCCCGTTCGTCTGGCTCGGCTACGAAGCCGCCGCGGAACCCGGCGGCCGGGTCGCCGCGGCGGAGAAGCTGGGGATCCCCGCGCCGGACGCGGCGGTGCGCTTCAACGGCGCGGCGATGGTCCTGGGTGGCGCGGCGCTGTGTGCGAACGTGTGGCCCCGCGCCGCGGCGACCGGGCTGATCGCCTCGTTGGTGCCCACCACGTTCGCCGGGCACGCGTTCTGGACGATGAGCACCGACGACCCCGAACGCATCTCCCAACGCATCCAGGTCCTCAAGAACCTGGGCCTTATCGGGGGACTCGCGATGGTCGCCCTGGGCGACTGACGTCGGAACCGCGTCGGCCCCGACGGACGCGGAACGGGCGGACCCTCGGTCCGACGGATCACGCAGCGGCGAAGTGCGACAATGGGCCGATGACGAACCTGACGGCGGCCCCACTCGACGACCTGCGTGCCCTCTACGAGGACCTGCACGCCAACCCGGAACTGTCCTTCGCCGAACACCGCACCGCCGGCATCGTCGCCGACCGGTTGGAGGTACTCGGCTACGAGGTGACCCGCGGCGTGGGCCGCACCGGAGTGGTCGGGATCCTGGACAACGGCGACGGACCCACCGTGCTGTGCCGGGCCGACATGGACGCGTTACCGGTCGTGGAACGGACCGACCTGCCCTACGCGTCGGTCGCCCGCGGGGTCGACCCGAACGGCAACGAGGTGGGCGTCGCACACGCGTGTGGCCACGACATGCACGTCACCTGGCTGCTCGGCGCGGCACACGAACTGATGGCCCGCCGCGACGAATGGTCGGGTCGGCTGCAGTTGGTGTTCCAACCCGCCGAGGAGCTCGGCGCGGGCGCCCAGGCGATGGTGGAGGACAACTTCATCGAACGGTTCGGCACGCCGGACGTGACCCTGGGCCAGCACACCGCCCCGGCACCGGCGGGTTGGTTGTTGCAACGTTCCGGCCCGGCGATGGCCGCGGCCGACATGCTGATCGTCACCCTGCACGGTCGTGGTGGCCACGGATCGTCGCCGCACCTGACGATCGACCCGGCGGTGTTGGCGGCGTCGGTGATCACCAGGCTGCAGACGATCGTGTCCCGCGAGGTCGACCCGACCGAGACGGCGGTGGTGACGGTCGGATCGGTGCAGGTGGGCAACAAGGCGAACGTGATCGCCGACGACGCCGTGCTCGGGTTGTCGGTGCGGACCTATTCGGAGTTCATCCGCCAACAGGTGCTCGACGCGATCCGTCGCGTCATCGAGGGCGAGTGCGCCACCGCCGGCTGCACCGAACCGCCCGAGATCGACCATCAGGAGGCGTTGCCGCTGCTCAGCAACGACCCGGACGCGATCCGTCGGGTCGAGGACGCCTTCCGGGCCCATTTCGGTGACGACGCCGTCGTCGAGTCGCCGATGGTGACCGGCAGCGAGGACTTCGGGCACTTCGCGACCGCGGCGGGTGCGCCGTGCGCGTTCTGGTTCGTCGGGGTCAACGACCCCGAACGGGTCGCGAAGGCGTTGGCCGAGGGACGCTACGCCGAGGACATCCCCTACAACCACTCCCCCCGGTTCGCTCCGGACCCGGACGTGTCGTTGCACATCGGCATCGAGGCGATGACCGAAGCCGCGTTGGCCTGGTTGAGACCGGACGTGACCGTCGACTGACCCGCCCCCGCCACCGGGTTCCCGGGGTCGGGACGGCGCCCGTCAGTCGTCGAGGCGGGGTTTGCGACGGTTCGACTTGATCTCGGAACGTCGTCGTTTGGCCTGCAGCCGACGGCGTTGCGAGCCACGGGTCGGCCGGGTGGCGCGTCGTTTCCTGGGCACGACCAACGCGTCGGCGAGGCGCCGGGCGAGCCGTTCGGCGGCGAGTTCCCGGTTGCGGGCCTGACTGCGGGTGTCGTCCGCGCTGACCTGCACGACCGGTCCGAGGCGCCGGACGATCCGGCTGCGCTGGCTCTCGCTCAGCGACGGCGACCGGGCCGCGTCGAAGGTGAGGTCCACCCGGGAGGCGACCTTGTTGGCGTGCTGGCCGCCCGGTCCACCGGAGGTGCTGAACGACTCGACGATCTCGCTGCGGGGGATCCGCAGCCCCCGGTTCACCCACAGGTCGTCGTCGGCCACCCCCCGATCCTGACACACCCCACCCCCGTTCGAACTTCGTCACATTCCCGCGCCCGGCACTCACCAATCGCGCTACATCCAGCAAGCACGGGCGGTGCGCGACGCCCACATCGGACCGGTCGGACCCCCGATCCGCACCGACACGGGTCTCCACGCCGATCCCCTACGATCGGCGTTCGTTTCCCGACCCCGTGGAGGACCCCGGTGCAGACCGAGAACCGTTTCCTGGCCACCCGTACCGGTCTGCTCGTCGCAGCGCTGTTACTGACCCTGGCCGCATGCAGCTCCGGCGACGGCGGGACGGCCGACGCCGACGCCGGCACGACCACCGTCGCCCGAGCCGCCCTCGACGACCCCGACACCGACGACGCCACCGGGGGCGAGTTCACGCTGTTGACCTACAACGTCGCCGGCCTGCCCGACATCCTCTCCGGCGCGAACCCGGAGGTGAACACCGGGCTGATCGGCCCCCGTTTGAACGACTTCGACGTGGTCCTGTTGCAGGAGACCTGGCAGACACCCGACCCGAACCCGCTGGCACCGACCCGCGTGTACCACGAGATCCTCGCCGCCGCGAGCACCCACGAGTTCGCGACCGACATGGCCGAGCTACCGCTGGGATCGGACCCGGACCGCCCCTCGGCGCTGTTGGCCGACGGACTCGGCTTCTTCTCGGACATTCCGATCGGTGAGGTCACCCGGGTCCGCTGGGACGACTGCTTCGGCGGCGCCGACACCTCGGACCGGGGCGCCGCGGACTGCCTGGCGACCAAGGGATTCGCGGTGACGACGCTGACCCTGGCCGACGGTGCCGAGGTGGACGTCTACAACCTGCACGGTGAAGCCGGTTCGTCGCAGACCGACCAGCAACTGCAGGCCGACGGCTACGTCCAGCTCGCCGAGTTCATCGCCGAACACTCGGCCGGTCGGGCGGTCATCGTGGCCGGGGACACGAACCTGCACGTCGAGGACGACCCCGAGAACCCACAGGACGTCGCGGACGCGGTCATCTGGGCCGACTTCCTGGAAGCGACCGGGCTGACCGACACCTGCGGTGCGGGGTGCGACGACCTGGCCCGGATCGACAAGGTCGCGTTCCGGTCCGACGACACCGTCGAACTGGAGGCGACCGGTCGGACCGTGGAGGTGGAGACCTTCGCCGACGACGACGGCGAGCCCCTGAGCGACCACGACGCGGTCGCCGTCACCTTCACCTGGCGCACCCGCCCCTGAACAGGCCGCCCCTGAACAGCCCGACCCCGACCGCCGACCCCCGAAACGAACTTCGTCACATTTCCGCGGCCGGCACTCGCGAATCGCGCTTCATCCAGCAAGCAGCACCGGGCACCGACATGGCGGGCCGACCCGACGGCGCCGGCGCGCCGCCCCGGCCGGCCGGCCACCGCTACGCTCACGCCCCATGACGTCGGGACGCCCGAGCCACCGACCCGTCGCCCGTGGCGCGGTCACCCTGATCACGGCACTCGGCCTGGTGGGGTTGCTCGCGTCGTGCGAGTCGCCGTACCCGACGGCAGCGCGTGCCGAGCACGTGGTGTTGATCGGATTCGACGGGTTCGACCCGTCCTACCTGGACCGCGTGGAGACCCCGAACCTGGACGCGCTCGCGCAACGCGGCTCGGCGGGCGAGGCGATCAGCGTGATGATGCCGTACACGATGCCGGCGTTCACGGCGATCACCACCGGCGCGTGGCCGAACAACAGCGGCGCCATCACCGACTACTGGGACCGCGAGACCGAACGGTTCGTCCACCATGCACCGGCCACCGAGCTGCCCACCATCGCCGAACACGTCCGCGCCGACGGGGGGACGACCGCCGCGGTGCGCTACCCGTCGTTGAACGGCCACGGGGTCCGCGCCGGGGACCCCGAGGCGCTGTACGCGTCCGGTGGTCCGGACTGCACCACCCGTTTCGACACGGCGATCGACATCCTCCACCAGCGTCCCGTCGCCTCCGGGTCGGCCCGGGTGACCGTGCCCCGGGTCCCCACGTTTTTGGCGGTGTACTGCTCGGAGTTGGACGACATCGGCCACGCCCGCGGCGCCGAGGACCCCGGTATCGACGCGGCCCTGGCCGACTTGGACGCCCAGGTCGGCCGGCTCGTCGCGGCGCTCGATGAGCTCGGCATCGCCGATGAAACCACGGTGATCCTCAGCGGGGATCACGGGATGTCCAGCTACACCGGGTTCGTCGGTCTGCCGTTGCACCTGGCGCTGTCCGCGGCGGGGTATTCGATGAGTTACCTGTGGCTCGAAGGCCAGGAACCCGCGCCCGGGACCGACGTCATCGTGGTCCCCTTCGGTGGCCGCGGGGTGAGCGTGCACCTGGTCGGCGACCGTGCCGGTGACCAGGCGGCCCTCGCCGAGGTACGGGACATCCTGGAAGCCATGGACGAGATCGGCGCGGTGTACGACCGGGCCGACCAGGAGGCCATGCTGATGCATCCGGACTTCGGGGACCTCGTCGCCGAACCGGCACCCGGTTGGGGTGACGACGTGCCGCTCGACGGGCCCCTGGGTGGGCACGGCACCGTCGACGAGTTGGTCACCGTGTTCGTCGCGGCCGGTGCGGGGATCGCCGACACCGACGGCGCGACGACACTCGCGCTGGTCAATATCGGTCCGACGATCGCGTACCTGTTGGGTCTCGATCCGCTCCCGGGTGCCGACGCGGGACCCACCTTCGGCATCATCGACCGGTCGCCGGTGGACTGACCCGACGCGCCTTCGTGTTCACCGCACCCCTCGTGGTCTCCTGCTGGTTCCTGCCCGGGAGGGAGGGCGCGGACGTTCCACGAACATCTTCGGCGCCTCAGCGGACCCCGTCGACGATCAGCCACATCCC
>CAZVFF010000167.1:0-5695 GCA_964626395.1 uncultured Iamiaceae bacterium
GTTCACATCGAGTACGTGGTGCGGAACGAGCACATGTTGGGACCCGCGCTCCGCGAATTCCGCACCGAGGCAGGTGTCCGACAGGTCGATCTCGCGAGTCGTATCGACGCGCACCGCAGCTCCCTGTCGGCGTTGGAGAACGGCAAAGCATCGCCGGCCATGCGGACGCTGATGCGCGCATTCCGGGAACTCGACCTCGAAGTGGTCGTGCGACCGGTCCGGACATGACCGATCTGGCGGTGCTCTGGGACGATCGCCTCGTCGGCCGGCTGGCCGAGGAACGCTCCGGGTCGTCGTTCCGCGGGTTGTCGTTCCGCTACGAGGACATCGACAGCCCGATGATCTCGGTGGCGACGCCGACGGCTCGATCACACGTATCCACCAGGAAGACGGCTGCCAGGCCCTGTCCATCCTGGCCGGCCCCCCGAGACACAAATACCAGCACCCCGAACGTGGTCCGTCCCTCCGGGCGATCGCGGCGACCCTGGACCAGTGGGGCCCGGCCGATGCCCGCTATGGACTCCTCGATCACGTCCTGGTCACCGTCGCCGTCGGGGACGCCGACTTCCACGGCAAGAACGTCTCCCTCCTGCACGATCGCAGCGAGATCCGGCTCGCCCCCATGTACGACGTCATGAGCACCGTCGGCCTGTCGACCTGGGCCGGCCAGAACCTGGACACGACCCTGGGGATGTGGATCGGCGAAGCCACCGACGTCCGACACGTCGGAGTGGGCGACGTGCTCGACGAGGCGAACCTGTGGGGACTGAACGAACACACTGCCAGGAACCGTGTGAACGAGATCATCGAACGCCTACCCGACGCCATCGACGACGCCGCATCGGCCGTCCCGTCACTACCCGAAGAACGACTCGAAACCATCCGGGCCCGGGCTCGCATGCTCCACGACGACCCCGCACGACGCTGACCGCGAATGCCCGCTCACGCCTCCGAACGTCAGAGCGCACTTCCCACCGATCGGTTGTGAATATTGGACTGCCCGCCATGTGGCAAGCCGCGCCGACCCACGTGGCCCGTGGGCGCCGGGGGTGGGCCTTCCCCCGGCGCTCGCGGGATCCCGTCCGTGGCTGGTCCGCAGCGGTGTCATCGGATTCCGTCGAGACCCGACGGAGCAGCAGGACCACGACCGGCCGGGTTTCCGATCGAAGATTCGTGGACCGGTGTCGGGGCGACACGCGCGAACCGAACCCGGCCTGGGGACCGGACGATCGTGACGGAGTCGCTCCAACGTGGTCCCTCGCGGCGTACCGAGCGGCACGTGCCGTCCCACACGACGCGCCCATGGGCGCGTCACGGACGGTCCGTGCAGACCCGTGGTGAGTTTCGGGGCCGATCGGGTCACGGTGAACGCGATCACCGAGCGGCACGTGTCGGGGCGTGCCCGTCCGAAACGGTCGCCGACGCGCTAAAACCGACAGGTGCTGTTCTCGCACGGTACGCGTAGCGGACGGAATCCGGTCCGCCGCCTGCGCCCGGTACAGGTCGTCTTCCTGGGTTTCGCCGGTACCGCGGCCGTGGGCACCGGCCTGCTGCTGCTCCCCTTCGCCAAAGCAGGCCCGGGCGGAGCGAGCTTCACCGAGGCGTTGTTCACGGCGACCTCCGCGTTGTGCGTCACCGGGTTGACGGTCGTTGACACCCCCACCTACTGGACCGGTTTCGGCCAGGCGGTGATCCTCGGGTTGATCCAGGTGGGGGGCCTGGGGGTGATGACGTTCGCGTCGTTGATCGGCCTGGCGGTGCTGCGCCGCTTCTCGTTGCGATCACGCCTGGCCGCCGCGGCCGAGGTGAAGGTCCTCGGATTGGATGACATCCGTTCCCTGGTGCGCGGCGTCATCGTGATCTCACTGACGATCGAGGCGATCACCGCGGTCGTGCTGACCGCACGGTTCGCATTCACCTACCACTACGGGTTCGCAGATGCGGTCGTCCACGGCGTGTTCCACGGGGTTTCGGCGTTCAACAACGCCGGTTTCGCGCTCTACAGCGACAGCCTGGCCGGTTTCGTGACCGACCCGGTGGTCGGGCTGACGGTCTCGGCGGCGATCATCCTGGGCGGGCTGGGTTTCCCGGTGCTGGTGCAGCTGCGCCGACACCTGCGGGTGCCCCGGCGATGGTCGATGCACACCCGGCTGGTCGTGTGGGGAACCGTGCTGTTGTTGACGGTCGGCACCGTGTTCGTCATCGTGTTCGAATGGGACAACCCGGCCACGCTCGGCCCGCTCGACTGGCCCCAGAAGCTCCTGGCCGGGTTCTTCCAGTCGGTGCAGACCCGCACCGCCGGGTTCTCCAGCGTCGACATCGCCGGCATGCACGAAGCGACCTGGTTCGGCATGGACGGGTTGATGTTCATCGGCGGTGGACCCGCCGGTACGGCCGGGGGCATCAAGGTCACGACCTTCGGCGTGCTGGCGTTCATCATCATCGCCGAATTGCGCGGCGACCGGGAGGTCGACGTGTTGGGCAAACGCCTGTCGGCCGCGGTCCCCCGCCAGGCGATCACCGTCGCGTTGCTGGCCGTCGCACTCGTGGTGAGCTGCACCTGGGCGTTGCTGGCGGCGACCGACTTCTCGTTGGACATGTTGTTGTTCGAGGCGACCTCGGCCCTGGGCACCGTGGGTCTGTCCACGGGCATCACCCCGGATCTGCCGGCCGTGGGTCAACTGGCCTTGATCGTGTTGATGTTCGTCGGTCGTCTCGGACCGATCACGTTCGCGTCCGCGCTCGCGCTGCGGGAGCGGCCACTGTTGTACCAACTCCCCGAGGAAAGGCCGATCATTGGCTGAGAAGAAGATCCGACCGTTCGGTCGTCTCGGCGGCTCCCGTGTGGCCGCCGTGAACGCCGTCGCCGTGTTGGGGCTGGGACGTTTCGGAACGGCGCTCGCGCTGGAGTTGATGGATGCCGGCACCGAGGTGCTCGGCATCGACGTCTCTCACGAGACGATCCAGGATCTGGACGGGCGGCTGACCCACGTCGCGGTCGCCGACACCACCAACGAGGCCGCGATGCGTCAACTCAGCGTGCCCGAGTTCGATCGGGTCGTGATCGGCATCGGCACCCATCTGGAATCGTCCATCCTGACCGCGTCGCTGCTGCTGCGTCTGGGGGTCACGAACCTGTGGGCCAAGGCCGTCACACCCGAACACGGCGCGATCCTCGAACAGCTCGGCGTCCCCCACGTCAGCTACCCCGAACAGGACATGGGCCGTCGGGTCGCGCACCTGGTGCGGGGCACGATGCAGGACTACATCGAGGTCGACGACGACTTCGTGCTCGTCCGGACCACCCCGACGACGGCGATCGTCGGGGTCCCGTTGCGCGACACCGACCTGCGGACCGAACACGGGGTGACGATCGTGGCCGTCAAACCGGCCGGGCAACCCTGGACCGACGCCACCGCGGAGACGGTGTTGCGCGCGGACGACATGATCCTGGTGTCGGGCAAGACCCGTCGGGCCGAGGCGTTCAGTCAGCTGCGCTGACCACACCGTGGGAACCGGGCGGCACGACCCGGGACGCGATGTGCACCGTCGTCGCGATCCGGCGCAGCGGCCGGTCGGCGACGCGCCCGGGGCGTCGGATGTTCAGCCGCCCATGGCGCCGGTCAACACGGCCATGGTGCGCGCCTCCTCGTCGGGGTTGCCACCCATGGGCACCGGGGTGAAGTCCGTGGCACCGGATTCGGCGATCCGGCCGATGCCGTCACGCACGAACTCCTCGTCACCCACGATCGACAACTCCCCCAGTCCGGCGACGCCTTCACGGTCCATCATCGCCCGGTAGCTGGGCAGCGTGGCGTAGTCGGCGAGGACGTGTGCGAGCAACGCACGGGCGGGTTCGGGGTCGTCGGTGACCCACACCGGGATCGAACACACGATCGACGGGGCGGGCCGGTCCGCGGCCGCGGCGGCGTCGTTGATGATCGGCGCGATGTGGGTCCGGATCGTCTCGGGGCCCACACACCACAGGATCGTGCCGTCGGTGCGACGCCCGGCCAGGCGCAGCATCTGTTCACCCAGGGCGGCGATCATCACCTTGGGCACCCCTTCGGAGGGTCGGGTCGCGGACCCGGTGTAGGACCATATGTCGCCTTCGAACTCGGTGGATCCGGTGGCCAACAGGTCACCCAGGATCGACAGGTACTCGCTCATGTGGCGGATCGGCCGATCCCACTCGTAACCGAGCGCTGCTTTCACATGCGGTTCGTGGTTGAGTCCGATCCCGAGGATCAGCCGATCGCCGATCAGCGCCTGGGTGGTCAACGCCTGGGCGGCGAGCATGTGGGGATGGCGTTCCCAGGTGGAGATCACCGCCGTGCCCAGCGCCATGTCCGACCCGGTGTCACCGTGGGCGCCGATCACGCCGAGAGCGTCGATCAGGCCGACCTGGGCCATCCAGTAGCTGGCGAACCCGAGGTCCTCGGCCCGGGCGACGTCGTCGAGCACCCCCGCGATCCCGTGAGTGAGCATCCGTCCCGAACCGTTGATTCCGAAGCGCATGGCCCCAACCTAGGGCGTCGCGGCCTCGGCCGGGTCGGGGTGGTGGCGGGCGACCAGTTCGGGGTAGCTGCGGCAGAAGTAGTTCCACAGTTGCGCGCCGTAGGTGTCGGCCGACGTCGAGGTCGTGCCCCGGGCACCTCGGGCGAGCTCGTCGCGGCGGGCCATGAACCCGGCGTCGCGGTGGTGGGCACTGGCGGCGACCGCGTCGGTGAACCGGGCCTCCAACGTGAGTGGTTCCAAGCTCGCGGTCAACTCGGGTCCGTGGAAGTAGGCCGACGAGTAGCGTTCGGCGCCGGAGACGACCCGGTGGTTGGTGGCCACGAAGTAGTTGCCGGTCATCGCCTGGAGCATCTCGCCGATGTTGACGATGACGGCGTCGTCGTCGACGGGCACGTCGATCCACTCGCCTCGCTGGTTCTGCACCTGCAGCCCACCGACACGGCGTTGCCACAACAGGGTCACGAATCCGGTGTCGTGGTGGGCGTTCACCCCCGCCTCGCCCGGCGGGGTCGCCGGGTAGTGGATCAGTTTGACCAGCGACATCCGTTCGGTCCCGAACCGTGCCGCGAGATGGTCGGCGTCGAAACCCAACCCGACGCTCATCGCCGCCATCAGCTCGTCGGCCAGGTCCCCCATTTCGCGTTGGAACCGTTCGACGAGGGAACGGAACCCGGGCACGTCGGTGTCGCCTGGCCACTGGTTCGGGCCGGGCAGACGCAGATACGCGGGCCCGTCACCGGGTTCGACCGGTGCCAGTTCGGTCCACACGTCGATCTGTTCACGGTGGTCGACCCGGGCGTCGGTCAACTCGGTGCCCAGGCGTTCCCAGCCGCGGAACCACGGTGAGTTCGCCTTGTCGATCTTCGCCTTGGTGGATTCGGGCAACCCGAAGAACGCCTCCATCGCGGCGAAGTAGCGGTCGATGAACCCGGGGTCGATCCCGTGGTCGACGACTCGCAGGAACCCGACGTCGTGGCAGATCTCCCGGAGCCGTTCGGCGAACTCGGCGGGTCGTGCGTCGGGGCCGTTCCATTCGGCGAGCGACACGACGGGGATCTGCTGGAACGCCATGCCGCCGACGTTACCGTCGCAACGGCATCGGAACCGCGGCGTGCGTCGCGCCCCACTGGCGACTCTCCCTCCCCTTTGTCGACCTTCGGGAGGTCGTGTACCCGGA
>CAZVFF010000168.1:0-5694 GCA_964626395.1 uncultured Iamiaceae bacterium
CCGTCCCGGCCCGCTGTCCCACAAGGCCGGCTGACACCGCCGACGCGGTCGACGGGGCGGTGGTCACGTCGACCGCGTCGGTTCGGTTACGATGACCGGATCGGGCCCGTCACAGGGGGTGGGTCCACACACCATCCAAGGGGTAACTCCATGACAAGACGTTCTCGGCGCCACGCGGCCGTCGGTTGGTTCTGTGCACTCGCACTGCTCGTCGGTGCGTGCAGCAACGACAACTCCTCGCCGAAGTCGAAGCCGGGAGCGACCTCGGAGACCCAGGACCAGACCGCGGGCCTGTTCCCCGCCGAGATCGTCAACCAACCGGTGCGCGAGGGCACGCCGGCCGAGGGGGGTGAGATCACCTGGGGTCTGGAGAGCGACATCCTCGACGTGTCACCCAACCAGAACGTCATCCAACCCGCCGACGTGCAGATGGCGGCGGCCGTGTTCGACCCGCTGTTGACCTACGGCACACCCGACGACCCCGACTTCGCCGGGATCCCGGTCACCGACAACACCGACCACCACTACAACCAGCTCGCCGATTCGCTGGTGTCCACCGACGACGATCTGACCCATTGGACCCTGACGTTGCGCGAGGGGGTCACCTTCTCCAACGGCGAACCGGTCACCGCCGACCAGGTCGTGGCCCACACCGAGTGGATCATGGACTCCCCCGAATGCGCCTGTGCCAACAACGCCTCGAACATCGAGTCGGTGTCGGCCTCGGACGACCTCACCGTCGAATACACGTTGAAGGACGCGATCGTGTCGTTCCCGACGTGGCTGACCGGCGGTGGCACGGGCTGGATCATCGAATCCGGTGCCCGCGAAGCCGCGGACGACCCGCACAAGCCCGGCATCGACAACCTCATCGGAGCGGGCCCGTTCGTGTACGACGCCAAGAAGGGCGACTCCTACACGGTGCTCCGCAACGAGACGTACTACGGCGTCGACCCGGAGAACGACGACGCTCCGCTCCCCTACCTCGACAAGATCACCTTCACCCCGCTGTCGGACTCGGTGACGCGCCTGCAGGCGGTGCAGTCCGGGTCGGTGCAGATCATGGGCACCGCCGACACCAAGAACCTGGTGGGTGCCAAGAAGGACGACGAACTCGGCGTTCAGCCCTCGGAGGGGTCGAGCTCGACGATCCTGGTCACGAACCTGCAACACCCGCCCTACGGGGTCGAACCGACCGAAGGTGAGAGCGCCCAGGACACCGCGATCCGCGCCCTCGACGACCCGAACGCGTTGAAGGCCCGCCAGGCGTTCAACTATTCGATCAACCGCAACGAGATCAACCAGAAGTACTACGAGGGTTCCCGGGTGCCCGCCTACGGGTTCGTGCCGGCGAGCAACCCCTGGTTCGACGAGGAGGGCCAACTCCCCCACTTCGACCGTGCCAAGGCGACCGAGCTGATCGACGAACTGAAGGCCGAGGGGATCCCGACCCAGGTCGACGCGATGTGCATCAACACCCCCGAGTCGAACGGCATCTTCCAGATCATCAAGGAACAGGGTGAGGCCGTGGGGATCACCTCGACCCTCGAACAGGTCGAACAGGCCGTGCTGGTGCAGAATCTGCTGTCGGGTTCCGGCCAGATCGAATGGGACACCGCGTGTTTCCGCAGTGGCCAGCTGGCCGACCCCGACGGGATCTACGGCGGCATCGTCACCGGTGGGCCCACCAACCTGGTCAAGTACTCACGTGAGAACGTCGACGACTGGTTGAACGAGGCCCGCCGCACCGCCGACGTGGCGACCCGCAAGGAGCTCTACGACCAGGTCCAACGGCAGGTCGCCGCCGACGTCGTGATCGTCCCGCTGCTGTTCGACTACTGGGGCAACGTGTTCGACAAGGACATCAGCGGTCTCGCCGCTCCTTCCCCCAGTTCGTTGGGGATCATCCGTCCCGGCACCCTGTACCGGGTGGCCTGAGCTACGCTGACCCGCCGAGTCGAAACCGAGCCGGGTCTCCGGTTCCACGCCAACCACGGGAGTACCGAAGTCGTGTCACACAAACCCATGAAATGGGTCGCCGCCGTACTCGCTCTGGCACTGATCGCCGGGGCGTGCAGCAACGATTCCGGGTCGGACGGGAACGCGAAACCGTCCGGCAACGGGGACGCGCCACAGTCGGCCGGCGGTTCGATGTTCCCCGAGGACATCATCAACGCCGCGGTCCACGAGGGCACCCCGAAGCAGGGCGGCAGCCTCACCTACGGCCTGGAGAGCGACGTGCTCGACACCGCCCCGTACGGCAACATGATCCAGCCCGCCGACGTACAGTTGGGCAGCGCGGTGTACGCGTCGTTGATCAACTTCGGTGACGACGGCATGCCGGTGCGGGACAACACCGGGCACGAGACGAACCAACTCGCCGAGAAGCTGGAACCGTCCGAGGACCTGAAGACGTGGACACTCACGCTGCGTGACGACATCCTGTTCTCCAACGGGGAGGCGGTCACCGGGGACAAGGTCGTGACCCAGACCGAGTACGTCATGGAGAACCCGTCGGACTGTTCGTGCGAATCCGACGCACAGAACCTCGAGAAGGTCGAAGCCGACGGTCAGGTCGTCACCTACACCCTGAAGGAACCCAACGTGGCCTTCGACGGTGCGCTGAACCGGAGCGGGCTGGGCTGGATCATCGACTTCGACGAGTTGGGCGAGAACAAGGCGAAACCGGACACGACCGAACTCGTCGGCGCCGGCCCGTTCGCGTTCCAGTCCGTGTCGGGTGACCAGTACACGGTCGTGGCGAACGAGCACTACTTCGGTATCGACCCCGAGAACGACGACGCACCGTTGCCGTACCTGGACAAGATCGTGTTCCGGCCGCTGTCGGACTCGGTGACCCGTCTGCAGGCCGTGCAGTCGGGCGGCGTGCAGATCATGCAGACCGCCGACACCTCCAACCTGGAGGGTGCGATGGAGGACGACAACCTGCGGATCCAACCGGCCGAGGGTTCCAGTTCCACCATCCTGGTGCTCAACCTCACCCACGAACCCTTCGGTGTCCAAGCCCAGGGCGACGAGGACGCCCGGGCCACGGCGAAGCGAGCCCTCGACGACCCGAACGCCCTGAAGGCCCGGCAGGCGTTCAACTACTCGATCGACCGCGGTGAGATCAACCAGAAGTACTACAAGGGCACCCGCACCCCCGCCTACGGTTTCATCCCGAGCGCCATGGGCGAATGGTACGACGACTCCCCCGAGGCCCAGCTGCCACGCCACGACGCCGCGAAGGCGAAGGAGATGCTCGACGAACTCCGTGCGGACGGGGTCGACACCGACATCGAAGCGCTGTGCATCAACACCCCCGAAGCGACGGGGATCTTCGCGATCCTCAAGGAGCAGGCCGACAACGTCGGGGTGAACGCCGAATTGAACCAGGTCGAACAGGCCAAGCTCGTCGAGATCCTGCTGGCCGGCGAGGACAACTCCTGGGCCGTGGCCTGTTTCCGTTCACCCCAGATCTGGGACCCCAACAGCGTCTACAACGCGCTGAACTCGGAAGGCACCACGAACCTGCCGAAGTACCAGAACGCCGATGTGGACGAGTGGCTGAACCAGGCCCGTGAGGAACCCGACCAGGCCGAGCGCAAGAAGCTGTACGACCAGGTGCAGGTCCAGGTGGCGAAGGACGTCGTGTACGTGCCACTGCTGTTCGACCTGTTCGGCAACGTCTATCGCACCGACGTCTCCGGGCTGTCGACGCCGTCGCCGGCTTCGCTGGGGATCATCAACCCCGAGACGCTGTACTACATCGACGACTGACCCTGCGGGCGGTCGATCGACACGGCACTCCGCCGGTGGCGGGATCGGACCCGGTCCGATCCCGCCACCGGCGCGTCGAACCGGTAGTGTCGGGACCCATGTCGCGCAGGATCGAGATCGAGCTGACCAGCAACCGGGACGACGCCACGTTCACTTGGCGGGCCGCGGGAGCACGCCAACCCAAGGGTGACGTCGCGGTCGCGATCCTGCCCGACGGGGCCGCGGTGGGCGACCGGTTCCGGGTCGAGTTGGAGACCGGGCTGGATGGTCACGAGATCCTGGCGGTGGTCCCCGACCGGGCACCACGCAAGGACACGAACCGCCTCGAGCTGATCGGTCGGGAGATCTCCGACGACGAGCTCGTCACCTCGCGGCTCGCCCCGAAGTCCAAGGGGCGACGTCGTGGGGACAAGCGCGATCGTCACCGTGGAGATCGCCGTGACCAGCGGGGACAACGGCGCGACGGACGCGGCGAACACCGCCGTGGTGCCGACGACGACAAGCGAAACCGGAGGGGTTCCGGCGACGACCCACGTGGCGAACGCAAGCGCGCACCGCGCAAACGCGCCCCACGGGCACCACGTCTGCGCCCGGGCCGCACCCACCGCAACGACTACATCGCGACCCTCTCCGAGGAACAGCAGCCGGTCGCGGAGAAGCTGTCCCGGGGTGGGATGCCGAACCTGCGCCAGGCGATCGACCACGACAACGCCAAACGACGCGAACAGGGCCAACCCGAGGTGCCCGCCGACGGGCTCGTCCGCATGGCCGAGGAGATCCTCCCCCGCCTGCAGTTGGCCGAATGGCACGACCGTGCCGACGCCGCCCTGGCCGCCATCGACGAGGTCGACCTGCGCGACCTGCGCAGCGTCGTGGTCGCCGCGGATGATCACGCGAAGAACGCCGAGACCCGCGCGTTGGCAGCGGAACTGCGGGAGAAGCTCTCGACGCGGGTCGAGCGCGCCCAGGCCGAATGGTTGACCGAACTGGACACCGCGTTGCGGGAAGGCCGGATCGCCCGGGTCCTGAACCTGAGCTCCCGCCCGCCCAAGGCCGGGTCCCCCCTCCCCGGCGACCTGGCCGACCGGATGGTCGAGGCGACCAACGCCGCGCTGAGCGCCGAGTCGCCCAGTGGTCGTTGGGTGGCGTTGCTCGACGCGCTCGCCTACGCGCCGATCCGTACCCGGGTCGAACCCGTGGGCATCCCCGCGGAACCCTCGGACGAACTGCGGGCGAAGGTGAAGAAGCTGCGTCGGCACCTGCCCACCGTGGCGGCCCGTTTCACGCCCGCGGACAGCGCCGCCGGGTCGAGCGCCGAGGCCGGGGACGTCGACGGCACGCGGTAGGGTCGCGGGCCATGATCGAATACGAACTCGACAACCACATCGCGACCATCACGATCAACCGTCCGGACGCCCGGAACGCCGTGAACGGGGCGGTCGCCACCGGCATCGAAGAGGCGATCGACGCCATCGAAGCCGACGACGACGCCTGGATCGGGATCCTCACCGGAGCCAGGACCGAGAAGGGCCACATCTTCTGCGCGGGAGCGGACCTCAAGGAGATCTCCACGAACCCCGGTGCGATGATCACCGAGAAGGGCGGTTTCGCCGGGATCGTGCAGCGTGAACGCACCAAACCGATCATCGCGGCGGTCGACGGCCCCGCGCTCGCCGGGGGCACCGAGATCGTACTGTCCTGTGACCTGGTCGTCGCATCGGACACCGCCACGTTCGGGATCCCCGAGGTGAAGCGCAACCTGGTGGCCGGCGCCGGCGGCCTGTTCCGTCTCCCCCGCAAACTGCCCCGCAACATCGCCATGGAATGCGCACTGACGGGCGACCCGATCGACGCGACCCGGGCGCATCACTTCGGGCTGGTCAACCACCTGTGTGCCGAGGGCGAAGCGCTCGC
>CAZVFF010000169.1:0-5686 GCA_964626395.1 uncultured Iamiaceae bacterium
TCGACGAGTTCAGCGCGGCGGCGACGTTGCGCCCGCGCAGCACCCCCATGCCCTCGACCTCGGCGAGGTCCTCGGCGTCGGCGTCGAGCAGCTTGGACAGCGAACCGAACTGTTCGACGACGCGGTCGGCCAGCGGACGGGGAAAGCGCCGGATCCGTGACAGCATCCGGTAGCCACGGGCGGTGAGCGGTGTGTCCAGGTCGTCGACGTCGCTGCCCAGGTGCAGGGCCGCGGCGACCGCGTCGAGGTCGACGAGACGGTCGGTCTCCAGGTTCGACAACACGGCCAGCACGTCGTCGACGGACCATTCCGAATCGGGTCGCAGGTAGTCGCGGATCAACAGTTCCCGGGCTTCGACGACCCCGCGGACCAGCTCGACCAGCTGCAGACGCACCATGCGCCCGTCGATGCCCAACTCCAACACGTAGGCCTCGACCTCCTCGGCGATCCGCACGACCATCTCGGCCCGTTGCAGGGCGCTCGCGACGTCACGGATCGTAACCAGGTCCTGCACTTCGAGCGCCGACAACGACGCCATGACCGTGTCGTGACGGCTGCGGTAACGCTCCAACGCCGACAGGGTCTGGTTGGCCCGGGCCTGGACCCGTGGCAGGGGTTCGAGCGGGTACTTCTCCGCGCCCAGGTAGATCGTGATCGTGGTCATGCGTTCGGACACCGAGATGATCGGCAGGTGCAGGGCCCGCGCGACCCGTTCAGCGGTGCGGTGACGGGTCCCGGTTTCCGACGTCGGCAGGTCCGGGTCGGGAACCAGGTGGACGTTCGCCCGCACGATCCGTCGTACGTCGTCGGACAGGATCACCGCCCCGTCCATCTTCGCGATCTCCGACAGTCGTTGCGGGGTGAACACCGCATCCAGGTCGAACCCGCCCGAACACAGGGCCATGACATCGGGGCCGTTCCCGACGACGATCAACGCACCCATGCCGGCACGCACGATCCGGTCCAGCCCGTCGCGCAGGGGCCGGCCGGGCGCGACGAGTGCGATCGCCCGGTCCAGGGCCGGGCTGTGGAGAGAAGGCACGGGCCCATGTTACCGGCGCCACCCCACCGTTTCGGGTCGCCCCCGGCCGGTCGCGCCGCCGGCCGGAGCCACTCACGGCACCGCCACCGGACGCATCACACGTCGCCCAGCGGTGCGTGGAGCGTCGGACCCGGCCGGCTGGGCGTCGGGGCCACGCAGCGACGGGACGACGCCGACCAACGCTGCATCGAGCGCTTCGACCACGGTGGCGACCCGGACCACCTCGATGCCCCGGATGTCGGTGTCGGCCGGTGTCCGCACGGGCACGATCACCCGCTCGAATCCGAGCCGTGCGACTTCTCGGACCCGTTCGCCGATCGCCCGGACGCGTCGGATCTCACCGACCAGTCCCAGCTCGCCGCAGACGGCGGTTCCCGCACGGACCGGTAACCCCGACGACGCGGAACCCACTGCGACGGCGACGGCCAGGTCCGCTCCGGGGTCGGCGACCCGCACGCCACCGGCGACCGAACAGAACACGTCGCCTTCCAGCCCGATGCGTCGTGCCAGGACCGCGACCACCAGACCGAGCCGAGCCCGGTCGAGACCCTGGGCGAGCTGCACCGTCGGCGGGCCACCGGGGGTACCCGTCAACGCCTGGACCTCGGTGACGATCACCCGCCGTCCGTCGAGCACGGGCGCGACCGTCGATCCGGCGACACCTTCGATCCGATCCCGGAGGAACAACCCGGCAGCGTCGGGCACGCCGGACATCCCGCCCTGGTCCATGCGGAACACCCCCAGCTCCCCGACCGGTCCGAACCGGTGCTTGGTGGCCCGCAGGAAACGGAGTCCCTGGTCGGCGTCGGCATCGAAGGCGACGACCGTGTCGACCAGGTGTTCCAGCTGGCGTGGCCCGGCGACCTGGCCGTCCTTGGTGACATGGCCGACAACGAGCAGACACGCGCCGGTGGAACGGGCCACCGCTGCGAGACGTTGCGCACACCCGCGCACCTGGCCGACGCTACCCGGCACCGAGCCGATCCCGGGATCGGAAACCGTCTGGATCGAGTCGATGATCACCAGACCGGGCCGGTCCCGCTCGACGATCGCCCCCAACATCCCGACATCGGTGACATCGGTGAGTGACACCGCCTCGGGCACGTCGCCCGCCACCCGGCCGGCCCGCAGACGCACTTGGGCGAGGGCCTCTTCGGCGGAGACGTAGAGCACCGCCGTCCCCGCCGTCGCGACGCCCACGGCGATCTGCAACGCCAGGGTGGATTTGCCCACACCGGGCGGGCCGGACAGCAACGTGATCGACCCGGGCACGAGACCACCGGCCATCACCCGGTCGAACTCGGCGACCCCCGTACCGGTCGGCCGGGCATCGGCCGAATCGGCGCCACCCAGGGGGACCACCGCGTCCGACGGCGCGGCCACCGTGACCGCATCGGACCCCACCGCCCGTTCCTCGAGGGTGTTCCACCCGCCGCAACCTGCACAACGGCCGTTCCAGACGGCCGCGATGTGGCCGCAGTCGGAACAGCAGAACCTGGTTCGAACCTTGGATGCCATACCGGAGATCATGCATGCCGGTTGTGACAACGACCGGCGGGTCGGGGAGGATCCGGTACTGTCGTTGCCTGCACGCGGACAGCCCGCCGTGGGGTCGAGGGCCGGAGGGACACGATGTCGGACGGGGATGCCCGCGATCGATGGATGTTCCGGGCCGTCGCGACACTCGCGGCGCTCCCGATACCGATCGCGACGATCCGGAACGGTCTGGAAGGATGGTTCCCGTCCAGGGACGCCGGGGTGACGGCGGTCTGGGCCAGCGACGTCTTCACCGCCGACTCGCCCCTCCTCAGCCTGCCATCACGCGTCTCGTCCACTCCGGGCGTCGACGTCCATCTGCTCGGCCCGATCCATCTGCAGGTTCTCGCGCTTCCGATGGAACTGTTCGGGACGACCTGGGGGATCGTCATCGCGATGGGGCTGTTGAACCTCGGCGCGTTCGCCGTGGCCATGTGGTTGATCCGCCGCCGACTCGGGCCACGTCTCGCACTGCTGGGTTGTGCGGTGGGTGCGGCGTTGCTGTGGACGCTGGGGAGCCAGAGCCTCATCGACCCGACGCCGGTCTCGACCGGCGCGGTCCTGTTCTTCGCGCTGTGTGTGGCGGCGTGGTCGGTCGCCGACGGTGACGAACCCGCGTTCATCCCCCTCGCGGTCATCGCCAACCACCTGTTCCTGACCCACCCCAAGTACATCCTCGTCGTCCCCGCACTGGTGGCCACGTCCACGGTCATGTGGTGGCTCCGACATCGACGGATCGCAGCCCCAGCGGCGCAACGGCGACGGCGACGGATTCCACGTCCGGGTCCCGTTTTCTGGTGGGTCGCCGCCACGACGACGTTGTTGTGGTTCGCACCACTGTACGAACAGTTCGCCCGCCCCGGAGGGAACCTGCGGGCCTGGGCCGCCCACATAATGGGCGGTTCGGTCGAATCGCATCGTCCGGTCGTCGAGTCGGTGCTGGTGGCGTCCACGACGGTCGCCACCCCGCCGTTCTGGTTGCGTGACTCGCTCATGCATCCGAATTTCAACGGTCGGGGGTTGCAGACGTCCGCGTCACTCGCCGCGATCGGGATCCTGATCGTGGTGGCACTCGGTGTCCTGGTGGTGCGCGACGCGCGACGCCGTGGGGACCGGGTGGTCACCAGCGGCGCGGCGATCGCGCTGGTCTGTTGGATCGCGCTGTGCGCGACGACCTGGAAGGCACCCGACCACCGCTACATCCTCTCCTACCTGATGGACATCTGGCCGATGGCGGCGTTCCTGTGGCTCGTGCTCGCCGTCGGTGCGGTCCGATCGAGTTGGTCCACCATCCGGGTGGGTTCGGCGGTACCCCGCCGGATCGCCCGGGGGGCCGTCATCGGTGCGACGCTGGTGCTGGTCGTCGTGTCGATCCCGCTGTCCGGTGGCGCCGACGCGGACTTCCGGGAGCGTCTTGAGACCACCGAGGTGATCCGCGACGCCATCGACGACGGCGTGGAGCCGGGCGGCCCTGTTTTGGTGCTCAGCCCGTCACACCCGAGCCGCTCCTACCTGTCGACCGTCGTCCGCACGCTCGACGAGGCCGGCATCGAAGCTCGGGTCCCGGGCGGTTGGGACACCAAGGTGTATCGACCGAACCGCCGATTCCGGGCGGAAGAGCCGGGCGCGACCAGGATGCTCCAACTCCTCAACGGACTCCCCGCGGACATGGAGGACCGGCGGATCCTCGCAGGAACGTGCCCGGGGATCGACCTGCAGATCGATGACGCGTTCGTGCGACGTCGCGGGGAAGTCCCCGAATGGGCTCGCGACCCGGAGAACATGCGGGTCGCTGATCCGGCGGCGTTCGACGAGGAATCGACCCGGTTGACGAACGAGATCCTGCGCGCTGTCCATGCGGAGAACCTGGAACAGGATCGGACCATCTTCGAGGATCCGCGCATGGTCGCGCTGTTCGCTGGAGCGAGCTCCGCCGAATTGGCCTCGATACTGTCCGTTCCGGGAATCGAGCCGGACGAACTGTCGGACCTCGTCATCGTCCAACAGGAGATGACCCGGCGAAGATGCTGGTTCCTGGTCGGGGGCCCGGTGTGAAGACCACGGTCGCTGTCGGGCCGCGGGCCGGGCGAGGGCGGGTCAGTCCCGGATCTGCTGGGCCAGGTAGTTCGGCACACCCACCTGGTCGATCAGGTCCAGCTGTGATTCGATCCAGTCGGCGTGACCCTCCTCACCGGCGAGGATCGACGCCAGCAGGTCCCGGGTGCCGTTGTCGCCGATCTCGACGGCCTTGGCGATCCCGGCGTTGAGGCGTTCGACGGCTTCGCGTTCCAGGTCCAGGGCCGCACCGAGCTTCTCGGGGACGTCCTCACCGATGTGCAACTTGCCGAGCGACTGCAGGTTCGGCATCCCCCCCAGGTAGAGGATCCGTTCGATGAGGACGTCCGCGTCCTTCATCTCATCGATCGACTCCTCGCGGAATTTCGCGGCCAGGCGTTCGTAGCCCCAGTCCGCGAGCATCCGTGCATCGAGGAAGTACTGGTTGATCGCGGTCAGTTCCGCTTTCAACGTCTCGTTCAGCAGCTCGATGATCGCCTTGTCACCCTGCATGGTCGCCTCCTGGTCGCTCGAGGTCCGAATCTACCTCGGCGACGGCACCACCGTCGCCGGGTTCAGCTCGCGGGCGCCGCGACCAGACCCTGTTTACGGAGTCCGGCCTCTTCGCAGAGTTGTCGGATCTCGTCGCGACAACTCCCGCAGCCGGTCCCGGCGCCGCACGCGGCACCCACGTCGTCGACGTCGTTCACCAGCGGCGATTCGAGAACCTCACGGATCTCGTGATCGGTCACTCCCTTGCACAGACAGACCCACATGCCCTACCGACCGACCTCTTCACGGCGCGTCACGCGCGCACTCGGGAGTACCTGAACCATTCCGATAGGCAACCCTAACAGCCAGCGCGTGTCAAGCGGTACCCGTCACATCCGACCCCGTCGCAGCAGCCCGCGTTGGGCCCGGTTGGCACGACGTCGCAGGATCATGCCCACAGCGACGAGTCCGACGAACAACAACACCACGATCGCCGCGGCGCCGATCACGGTCCCCCACCGGGTGTGGCGGGCGTGCACCGCGATCGACTCGGGGCCGCCC
>CAZVFF010000170.1:0-5673 GCA_964626395.1 uncultured Iamiaceae bacterium
CTGAACAAGCAGGGCAAGTACATCCCCCTGGAACGGATCAACTCGGTCGACATCAACCGGTCGTTGCTGGAACGCATGTTGGGCGCAGGGGATCTGTCGATCGAGTCGGCGAGTGAAGGCGGCCGGCAGGTCTTCGAGGACATCCGGCGCCCCGAACAGGTCCAGTCGGAGATCCATTCGCAGATCCGCGCGAATTCGCGGTACGGCAACGCGCCCGTCGCGGGTGCCGCGCCACCGGTGCAGCCGACCGTACCGGTGCCCGGTGCCGCTGCACCCCCCACCTCGGTCGCGGACCAACTCACCAAGCTCGACGAGCTGCGCCGATCCGGCGCGTTGAGCGAGGCCGAGTTCCAGGCGCAGAAGGCCCGCCTGCTCGGCGGCTGAGATGGCCGCCTCCCGGGCGGCCGCACATGACGACCCCACGACCGACACCGGGCACCCGCGGCGGTGGTGGATCCTCGCGCTCTTGTGCTGTGCCCTGTGCATCACGGTCATCGACGAGACGATCCTGTACATCGCCGTTCCCGCCCTGTTCGACGAACTGGGGGCCACCAACAGCCAGGCGCAGTGGGCGATCGACGCGTACGTGATCGTCTACGCGGCGCTGTTGCTGCCCGCGGGCAACCTGGGTGACCGGTACGGCCGACGGACGTTCCTGATCATCGGCCTGGTGGTGTTCTCGGTCGCATCGCTGGGTGCGGCGTGGGCGCCCGACCCGGGGACCCTCATCGTCATGCGGGGCGTCATGGCGATCGGCGGGGCGATCTGCATGCCCCAGACGCTGTCGATCATCACCGAGGTGTTCAGTCCCCGACAACGCGGGCTCGCCATCGGCGTGTGGTCGGGGGTCGCGGGAATCGGGATCGTCTCGGGGCCGATCATCGGCGGGGTGCTGCTCGAGCATTTCTGGTGGGGGTCGGTGTTCCTCGTCAACGTGCCCCTGGCGGCGGTTCTGCTCGTCGGCGCGGTCGTGTTGCTGCCGAACCACCGCGATCGGGATGCCGCACCGGCGGACGTCACCGGAAGCATCACCGCGGTCGTGGCGCTGCTGGGTCTGATGGCCGCGGTGATCGAAGCGCCGGGCCGTGGGATCACCCATCCGATCGTGCTCGTCGGTGGGTCCATCGGCACGGTCGCGGCCGTGCTGTTCGTGCTGGTCGAACTCCGTGGTGCGAGACCGATGTTGGACCTGACGCTGTTGAGGATCCCACGGGTGGCGATGAGCGTGCTGGTCATCGGAGGATCGTTCCTGGCGCTGCAGGGGACGAACTACGCGCTCACCCAGTACCTGCAACTCATCCAGGGACGCGGCGCCGCCCAGGCCGGTGTCATCTTCGCGCCGACCTCCATCGGCTGGTCGATCGCGGCGCCGTTCGGTTCCTGGGCCGCGCGACGGATCGGCATGCGCCGTCTGCTGGTCTCCACCACGGTCGTGTTGGCCGGAAGCTACATCGCGTTCGGGTTGTGCGGGCCCGGGACCGGCACCGGGGTGTTGTTGGTGATCTTCGCCGTGCAGGGGGTCGCGATGGGTCTCGCGATGACGCCGATGACCGACCTGTTGATGGGCTCGGTCCCCCGCTCCCGTTCGGGGGTCGCGTCCGCGTTGAACGACGTGTCCCGCCAGGTCGGCGGTGCGATCGGCGTCGCCGTTTTCGGCGCGGTGGTGGGTGCGGTGTTCACCTCGAGGATGGGACCCGACGGCCCGGAGAACCTCGGCCGTGCGCTCGGGGGTGGCTACGAGGCGGTGGCCGCGAACGCCCGCGACGCGTTCATGGTCGGATTCCGTTTCGCGATGTTCGCCGCGGCCGCGCTGTTCGTGGTGTTGCTACCGGCGATCATCCGTTGGGGGAGATCCGAGCGCGATCCGGGCCCCCCGTGAGGGGACGGCGAGCGCCGCGAAGTCGAGTACCCCGGGTTCGCACAGCGCCACGACGCAACCCCCGAAGCCGGCCCCGGTGAGTCGGGCGCCGTACACGCCGGCGGTGTCGGCGAGGCGTTCCACGACCTGGTCGAGCAGGGGAGTGGACACCTCGAAGTCGTCGCGCAGGGAACGGTGCGACGCGAACATGGTGTCGCCCACCGTCGCCCACTCGCCCCGGCGCAACGCCTTGGCGGCGGTCATCACCCGCGCGTTCTCGGTGACCACGTGACGGGCGCGCCGACGGACCATCCGGTCGTCGATCCGTTCCACCGCGGCGAGGTCGGCTTCACGGAGCGGACCGATCCGCTTCTCGGCCGCGGCGCACGCCGCGCGTCGTTCCGCGTACGGGGAGCCGGCGAGGTTGCGCGACTGACCCGGGTCGATGATCCGGATCTCGGCGCCGTCGGGGATCGGCACCGGGAGCACCTCGAGGGTTCCGCAGTCGATCAGCAGCGCGTGGCCCCGGCGACCGAACACCGACGCGAGTTGGTCCATGATCCCGCACGGCACGCCGACCGCCCGGTGTTCGGCACGCTGGGCGACCCGGGCGAGGTCGTGCAGGCGGCCGTCGAAGCCGAGCGCGAGCGACAACGCCACTTCCAGGGCAGCGCTGGAGGACAGGCCCGCCCCGATGGGCAGGGTGGTGGTGATCGTGCCGGTGAAACCGCCCGCGGGGCGCACCTCGGCGGCCACGGCGGCGACGTAGCGGGCCCAGCCCCGCACGGTCGACGGGTCCGGATCCCGCGGGTCGATGTCGGTGGTGGTGTCGTCCAGCCCCGAGGTGAGGCGGATCCGGTCCCCCCCGCGGGTCCCCTCGATCGTCGTACCCCACTGCAACGCGATCGGCAGACACCAACCGCCGGTGTAGTCGGTGTGGTCACCGATCAGGTTCACCCGACCCGGCGCGAACGTCCGGAGCGGAGTGGGTGTGGATCGTCCTGGTCCGGTCATCGTGGACTCCGTTCGCTGCAGGCCGCCCCCAGGCGTGCCGCCGCCTCGGCGGGGTCGACCGAGTTGATGTAGACACCGGCACCGAGCTCGGCCGCCGCGACGTACCGGTTCATCCCACGGGCGCGCCGGTGGGGGACGATCTCGGCGTGCAGGTGGGCCCACGGCCAGGCGGCGCCGGTGGTCGGACGCTGGTGGATCCAGAGCATGTACGGCGTCTCCTCGGCGAACAGGTCGTCGAGACCGCCCAGGACCCGTCCGAGCAACGCCGCGAAGTCCCGGCGGCCTGCCGCGTCGAGGTCGGTGAGCGAACCGAGATGGTCGGTCGGGGCGAGGACCAACCCGTAGGGATGTGCCGACGCGGCCGGGATCCAGGCCCGCCACGCCCCGGCGGTCGCGACCAGACGGTCGCCCGGTGACTCGGTGCACACCGCGCACGAACCCCGCTCGGCGGCGAGAGCGAACTCGGTCGTGGGTACCGGTGGGACCCGGTCGAACGCGTAGATCTGGCCGTGGGGGTGGGGGATCGTCGCGCCGATCGCCTCACCACGGTTCTCGAACACGAGTACGTAGGCCACGTCGTCCCGGGCGCCGAGCGTCGCGGTGCGTTCGGTCCAGGCGTCCACGACCCGTTCGACCTGGTGCGCGGGCAGGTTCCCCAACGATGCGGTGTGGTCGGGTGAGAACAGCACGACCTCGGCCCGTCCGTCGCCCAGACTCGGCCACCGGTTCGGGAACACGCGGACGTCGTACGGTTCGGGAGCTTCCCGGCCGCCCACGCAGAACGGGCAACCCCGATCGGGCAGGTTCGGCCGTCCTTGACGTTCGGGCACGACGATCACCTGCCGGCCGCTGAGCGGGTCGACCAGCACGGTGTCACTCACGGGGCCAGATCCCGCGGGTCGCATGCCAACACGGACCGGTCGCCCGTGGTGATGCCCTTGATCAGGGCCCGGTACGCGCCCGCCGAGTCGTTCCCCATCGAGTCCGTGGGCAGCCAGCGGTTCCCGCGGTCCCGGTCGATGCCGTAGAGCCCGAAACAGGGTTCGTAGGATCCCCACTCGTAGTTGTCGGCCAGACACCAGTGGAAGTAGCCGCCGACCGGCACCCCGGCCTCGTGGGCGTCGACCATCCGTGCCAGGTGGGCCTGCAGGTAGCGGGGGCGGTCCCACCCGTCGAACCGTTCGTGGCCGTAACCGTTCACCCGGCGGTTGCAGAGCCCGTTCTCGACCACCCAGAGCTCGAGTCCGGGCACGGTCAGGGTGTCCAGGTACGTGCCGAAACGGTCCGGATCCACCGGGTAGTCCCACAGTGTGCGGTCCGGGCCGAAGTGGCGACCACCGGCGGTGCGGTGCCCGGGGACACGCAGGAACGACGGCGTGACGGGGTTGTAGTAGTCGGTCTGGATGTGGTCGAGCGTCGATTCGTGCGGGCTGGCGTACACCGCATCGACGGTGCGCGGGAACGCCCGGTCCAGGTCCACGACCCGGTCGACGAACCGGTTCACCAGTCCACGGTTGCCGACGGCGTCGTGGTAGCGGTTGCGGCGTGAGGCCAACCAGCCGTGCAGCTCGGACCGGTCCACCCCGGAGAATCGCGCGAGCAGGATGTCGTTGCCGAGGCGTTCCAGTCCGTAGTCGGCGAACGCGAACCCGTTGGTGGCGACCACCGGGGGTTCGCGGTCGGCGTCGCGGTACGCGCGGTGGATCTCGCCGTAGGCGCCGACGTGGGCGGCCAACATGGCGTCCATCGCCCGGATCGCGGGACGCACCCCACCCAGCAGCGCCGGTGGAAAGTCCCCGGTCACGAAGGTCTGCAGCGCCAGGATGTTCCACTCGTTGATCGTGACCCAGTGGTTCGTCACACCCGCCAACGCGGGTGCCGCCACCGAGGCCCACTCGACGAAGCGTCCGGGCGCGTCGTCGCGCAACCAGAAGTTCTCCCCGGCCCAGTCCGGGTGCGTGAAGTGGTGCAGGGTGACCAGGGGCTCCATGCCCCGTTCGGTGCAGGCGTCGGCGATGTCGGCGTACCGGGCCAGTGCGGTGTCGTCGATCTCACCGTCGGCCGGTTCGCACCGTGCCCATTCCACTGAGAACCGGAATGCGTTCGCGCCGGCGGCCACGGCATGGTCCAGATGGGTCTCGTAGTCGTCCCAGAACCCCAGCGCGTCGCCGGAGGGGACGACCCGACCGGTGGACTCGAAGCGGTACCAGTTGTTGCGCGGTTCGCCCGGTCCGTTGTAGCCACCCTCGATCTGGAACCCGGCGGTGGCGACACCGAACCGGAAATCCTCCGGGAGCAGCGACAGGGTCGACGGATCGGCCGTGGGGTGCGATGGGGTACGGTCCACGGCTGCAGAGTCTCGCACACGCGGAGCGCTTGACCCGTCGGTCGGGCGCCGGAGAGGATGGCCCGATGCCCTACGCACACAACGGTCCGGTCGAGCTGTTCTACGAGCAGTGGGGTCCCACCGACGGGACCCCGTTGTTGTTGATCATGGGGTTGTCGGCCCAGATGATCTCCTGGGACGATTCGCTGATGCAGGCGTTCGTCGACCAGGGGTTCTGTGCGGTGCGCTACGACAATCGTGACGTCGGCGAGTCCACCTGGTTCGATGACTCGCCGATCGATCTGGAACGCGAGGTCGGCAACTTCCTGGCGGGCCACCCGCTGAATGCGCCGTACGGCATCGAGGACATGGCCGACGACGCCGCGGCCGTGCTCGATGCCCTGGGTTGGCGCAGCGCGCACATCCTGGGGGCGTCGATGGGTGGCATGATCGCCCAGTCGTTCGCCATCCGGTA
>CAZVFF010000171.1:0-1648 GCA_964626395.1 uncultured Iamiaceae bacterium
GGCGTCGGCGAACACGATGTTGGGGTTCTTGCCACCGAGTTCGAGCGCGACCTTCTTCACCCCGGCCGCGGCGGCGGCCATGACGGCCCGCCCGGTGACCAGCCCGCCGGTGAAGGACACCAGGTCCACCCCGGGCGCGTCGACCAGCGCGGCGCCGACCGGGTCGCCGGGGCCGAGCACCAGGTTCACCACACCCGCGGGCAGGTCCTCGTCGTCGAACGCGTTCGTCAACCAGATCGCGGTCGACGGGGTCAGCTCGGCGGGTTTGACGATCACGGTGTTGCCCGCCGCCAGTGCAGGCGCGACCTTCCACGACAACTGCAACAGCGGATAGTTCCACGGGGTGATCAGGGTGCACACCCCGACCGGTTCGGTCACCACCCGGCTGACGACGCCGTCGACGCCGGTGTCGACGATCCGTCCGGTGTCGAGGGTCGCCAGGTGGGCGAAGTGACGGAACACGGCGACCACGTCGTCGACGTCCATGGCCGATTCGGCGAGACGTTTGCCGGTGTCACCGGACTCCAGACGGGCGACGGTGTCGCGTTCGGCCTCCAGGCGCGCCGCGATCCGCAACAGCAACGCGGCCCGGTCGCCAGCGGACACACCGCGCCACGGGCCGGTGTCGAACGCGCGTCGCGCGGCGGCGACCGCGGTGTGCGCGTCGTCGACCGAGGCGTCCTCGACCTCGGCCACGACGGTGCCGTCGGCCGGGCTCGTGATCACCCTCGGGGTGCCGCCGGGGCGCCACCGTCCGTCGATGTAGCTGGCTGCCATGTCGGACTTCTCCTGGGATCGCACCGGTCGGGTCGGCCACCACCCGGCAGGCGATCGTAGCGCCGGGCATCGTCGCTGCCACGGCCGCGTTCGCGGCCGCCACGAGCCACGCACGAAAATTACCCGAATAAACACTCGACTTTTGATCGACGGGCGCGTAGCATCTGTGTCATCGGTCACTCGACGATGCCCGAACGGGGTCGGACAAGGGGTACGGCATGAAGCGGATTCTGTGGTTCACACTCGCACTCATCGGGGTGGTGGCCCTGACCGCCGCCTGCGACCCGTTCGGCACACCGGCCGAAGGGGACATCGTCCTGTTCGAGACGTGCCCCACCGCGACCTGCGAGCCGGATGAAACGAACATCCTGATCATGAAGGACCCCGTCGAGGTCGACGCCGACACCGTCGGCGGGCTGCTCCAGCTACGTCTGACCGGACGTGACGGCGCCGTGCACAATCACCATCTGCAGGGCACGATCACCGGCGACGACACGTTCGCCGGTGACGCCACGCACCCCGAGGAGTGGACCGACGCGTTCGGTGTGACGGGACTCGACCTCGCCGACGTCGCGGTGGAAGGTGTCCGCGGCGCCGACGGTGACTGGGACGTCACCCTGACCGGCGAGCCGACCCTGACCGAGGGCACCCCGGCCGCGGACCTCGCGCCGCCGTTGATCCCGCTGCTGAACAGCTTCGACGCGGCCATCTCGGACCCCGAGGTCCCCCTGACCGCCGGTGTGCGGCTCGGCACCGTCGACCTGGCCGGCTACCACTTCGACGACCTCGAGGTCACCAAAACCACCTGGCCGGACCGTTCCGAAATCGACGCCGTCGTGCACGGCGCGGCCGCCACGATCGGCGGGGTCGC
>CAZVFF010000171.1:1748-4334 GCA_964626395.1 uncultured Iamiaceae bacterium
GAACTGCACGCCGGCACGGCGCAACTCACCCCGGGGATCCTGCTGCACGACGCGGACCTGACCTGGCACGACGGCACCCTGGGGGTGCACGCCTCGGCCGACCTGGACGGTGACCTCACCGCGCAGGGTGTCTCGGTGGACGGCACCGCGACGATCACCGGCGGCACACCCGCCGTCGCGGTCGACGTCACCGCGGACCGCGTCGCGTTCGATCTGGCCGACACCGGCACGATCGACCTGACGGACGTCGCGTTCCACCTCGGCGGCGACTTCGACGGCGGCACCGTGAACCTCACCGCCGCCCTCGCCCTCGACCACGGCACCGTCGGTGGCACGACCGTCGCCGGCGACCTGTCGGTCACCGGAAAAGTGGCCCTGGGTGACTCGTTCACCGTGCGGGGCTGGCGGGTCGACCTGGACGCCGACGTCTCGATCGGCTCCGTCGCTGGCACCGCCGCGATCCACGGTTCCGGCGGCAGCCTGTACGACGGATCCCACGGCGGGGTCGGTTGTGTCAGCGTCCCCGTCGGCGTGGGCACCATGTTCGCCCAGGGTGCGGCCGGCCCGGCGGCGACCACCTGCGACGCCGCCGATGTGACCGCGGTGATCGACATCGTCGATCCGGGCAACGGCATCGGCGGGGTGCTGCGAGCCGAGGTGTGGATGGACGGCCAGGGCCGCCTGCACATCGAAGCCGCCGGCAACGCCCACCTGACGGTCGGCTCGAAGGTCGCCGTCGACGGGGCCGTGCAGATCTCCGACAACGTCATCCACCTGGCCGGCGACGTGAAGTTCGGAACGAAACTGCAGGCCCCCGTCATGGGGACCGTCACGATCGACCCGCAGAACCCGACCGCGGTGCCCACCGTGGACATCGCCGTGGCCGAGGTGCACCTGACCGAGAAGTTGTGGCTCGACGACGTGCACATCACCAACACCGGCGACCTGACCCACTTCTCGGTCACCGGCAGGATCGACAACACCTACGGCGCGAAGACCCTCGGGCTGGTCAGCCTGTCCAAACGGTTCGGGGCGCTGAACATCGACGGTTCCGTCGACCTGGGTGCCGCGAACCTGACCGACCCGGCCACCACGAACATCGCCTACGACCTGTCGATCACCGCGCCCGACGCGGTGGACTCGTCACCGCTGCTGTGGCTGTTCTACGCCAACACCAACGACTTCGACTTCCACGTGTGGGGTGACTCCCACACGGCGCACCTGTCGCTGGGGGCGGAAGCGACCCTGTTCGCCGGGCTGCGCCCCTTGGGCGCCGGCGCGAACATCCACGTCGGGGCGAACGGTTCGGTGAACCTGGACACCGGCGCGGTCGCGGTGATCGGCAACGCCGAAGCCGATGCGTTCGTGAACCTGGGCCTGGTCGCCGACGGTTCGGCGAACGCGAACGTCCAGATCGTGTTGACCGGCAACATCGACTCGCAGGTCTCCCTGACCGCGAACGGCTACGGCACGTTCTCGGCGAACGCGCTCGGTTTCGTGCCGATCGCCAGCGGCGACGGCGAACTGCACGGCAACGTGTCGATCTCGATGGGTTCGGGTGCGATCTCGGGCACCGCCGACTTCGCCTACGGCATCAACGTGGTCGGTGGCCTGTTCGGCAACGACGACGGCGACTGGCACTACAACCTGTCGGGCACGGTGTACCAGCCGGTCGTGACCGCCCACGACAGCTACACCCGCCACAACCACCACAAGGGCGAGAACATCTCCGGACAGGTCTACCCGGTGCGGAACCTGTGCGGGCAGGCGTACCGCAAGAAGAAGTTCCTGGGTATCGGGCTGAACTGGGTGTCCGACGGCCAGTGGGGTGACTGTGCGGCCACCGGCCACGTCGAGGGACGGGTGCTGGTGGACACCGACGGGTCCGGTTCGGCCACCGGCGCCGACACCCCGTTGCCCGAAGGCACGGCGGTGGCCGTGACCATCACCGACTCCTCCGACGGCGGCGCGTTGGTCGGTCAGGCCACCACCGGTGCCGACGGTTCGTTCTCCGCACCGGTCGTGGTGCGGCCCGGGCACACCTACCGGGTGAACCTGTCGGTCCCCGCCGGTTACACCCACGACCCGGGCACGGCGGGCTATGTGCCGTCCTCGGGCGGGACCGTCGCCGCTCCCGGCGCGGGCCAGACCCGCGACGCCGGCACCTTCGGGGTCGCGCCCCGCAGGTTCGGGTCGATCACCGGGGTGGTCTTCGACGACGCCAACGGCAACGGTGTCCGGGACGTCGGCGAACCGGGGATCCCCGGGGTCACCGTGACCGTGGCGGGACGCACCGCGATCAGCGGGCCGGGCGGGCACTACGACATGAACCTGTTGGATGCGCCTTCCACGGTCACGGTGACGGTGTCCGCGCCGTCGGGCTCCTCGGTCACCGCCGACCCGGACGGCACCGTCGACGGCACCACACAGGTGCAGGTCGCCGCCGACACCACGACCACGGTCGGGGCGTTCGGGTTGTGCAGCGGCACCGGTTGCACCGGTGTGGTCGGACCGTTCGAACCGGTGGGGCCGGTGCTCCCCGGCGGTCCACTGATCCCGATCGACCCGGTCGGACCCGTCGACCCG
>CAZVFF010000171.1:4434-5643 GCA_964626395.1 uncultured Iamiaceae bacterium
CGGGGTTCGTCGACCGCGTCGGTTCAGGCGGTGGCGCCCTTGCCGCCGATCCCGTCGGGGCCACCGCCGCGCAACTGGCCGGCCGGGCTGGGCGCCAACGGCACGATCAGCGGGTTCTCCATGTCCCACACCGGGTCGTCGGCGGGCGGGAAACGGGCACTCATCCAGGCGATCACCAGGTCGGAGAACTCGTCGACCGTGTCCCGGTAGGCGTCGGCGCCCCGCCGCAACGCGTCGCCCAGCACGGCGAAGGTGACCGTGGTGAGCATGGCGGCGATCCGGTCCACGTCGCCGGTCCCGGCGGTCGGGACCAGCGTGCGGATCATCAGCCCGATCGCGTCGTGCAGGGTGTCGCGCAGCAATCCGCCGGTGTCCGAGGTGGTCGCGGTGGCGATGATCGCCGGCAACGCCGGGTTCTCCTGCACCACCCGGGCGAGGTCCTCGATCGCGGATCGGATCAGCACCGTCCGGGGTGGGGCGTCGGCGATCAGCGCCGCGTACGTCTCGGTCAACCGCGACAGGTAGCGCGACGCCAGCCCCTCGGCGAGCGCCGACTTGTCGGGGAACCACCGGTACAGGGTGCCCACGGGGATCCCGGCACGTTTCGCGATCAGGTTCGTCGTGGCGTTGTCGTAACCGACCTCACCGAAGACGGTCTCGGCGGTGTCGAGCAACGTTTCGATCCGGTCCAGGGATCGTTGCTGTCGGGGTTGGGTGCGCAGCCAGGGCACCTCGGTGGGCATCGTGGACCCAGCGTAGTTGCCGTCCGCGACCGCCCGTCCGGCGGTCAGCCGGTGAAGGTCGGGTTCCGCTGCACCGCGACGGCGGGCCGGGCGGTACCGACCGGGGTTCCGGTGGGATCCGGTCCGGGTGTCGGCGCCCCCGGTGGGTTCGCCGGGTCGTCTGCGGGCGGCGTGTCGTCGCCGTCGTCGTCGGGCGGCGTCGGGTTGGCCTGCAGGGTCGGCAGGGTCAGCTCGAGGTCGGCGACGTCGATCGTGAACGTTCCGTTCGATGGCCGCAGGTACGGGGGGTCCTGGCCGAGCAGTTCCAGCTTCACGATGTGGCCCGGGGCGAAATGCCACGTGTTCGGTTGCAGCCCGATCCGGCGGGGACCGTCCGGGGCGTCCGGGTCGATGCGGTGGATCCCCCGGGTGACGAGCACCTCGGTGCCGGTGGCCGGGTCCACGTCCAGCAGGCGCGCCGCCAGGT
>CAZVFF010000172.1:0-5629 GCA_964626395.1 uncultured Iamiaceae bacterium
AGGTCGCGCCGCTGGAGATGACCAAGTGGTTCGACACGAACTACCACCAGCTCGTCCCCGAACTCGGATCCGATCAGACCTTCACCGCCCGTCCCGCCGCGTACGCCGCCCAGCTGGCCGAGGCGCTCGCCGCCGGTGTGCCCGCACGCATGGCGCTGGTCGGTCCGGTCACGTTCCTGGGTTGTTCCAAACGCACCGACGGGGGGGACCCGTTCGAACTGGTCGACGGGCTCGCCGCCGCGTACGCCGACCTGGTGGGCGCCTTGCGTGACGCCGGAGCCACGGCGTTCGCGTTCGACGAGTCGTTGCTGGTCACCGACCTGTCCGAGTCGGCCCGCGCCGCGTACGGCACCGCGTACGACGCGATCCGTCCCGCCGCCGGCGATGCCGAGGTCGCCGTCACCTCGCCTTTCGGTGCGCTCGGCGAGAACACCGGCCTGGCCACCGGATTGCCCGTGGACGTGCTCCACATCGACCTGGTCCGCGGCGCACACCAGCTCGAGTCCGTGCTGGCCGCCCGCCCCGACGCGCTCGTGCTGTCGCTCGGGGTGGTCGACGGGCGCAACATCTGGCGTACCGACCTGGATCCGGTGATCGAACGGGTACGCGGTGTCGTGGACGCCGTCGGCACCGACAATGTGCGGATCGCGCCGTCGTGTTCGTTGTTGCACCTACCGGTGGACCTGTCCGCCGAGGACGGGATGGACCCCGAGCTGCGCTCCTGGTTGGCGTTCGCGACCGAACGCCTCGACGAGATCCGCATCGTCCGAGCGGTCGTCGACGGACACGTGGACGACGTCGCCGATGAACTCTCCGCCAATCGGGCCGCCGCGAAGTCCCGTCGGGAATCCACCCGGGTCCACAACCCCGACGTGGCCGAACGGGTCGGCACGATCACCCCGGCCATGGCCGCGCGCAATTCGGCGTACGCCACCCGGGCACGTGCCCAGCGCGACGAACTCGGCCTGCCCACGCTGCCGACCACGACGATCGGATCGTTCCCCCAGACCCGGGAGATCCGTGCCCTGCGCAAGCAGTTCCGTGCCGGTGAGATCGACCGGGCCACCTACGACGCGGGCCTGCGCGACGCCACCGCCGAGACCGTGCGGATCCAGGAGGAGCTCGACCTCGACGTGCTGGTCCACGGCGAGTTCGAACGCACCGACATGGTCGAGTACTTCGGCGACAAGCTCGACGGGTTCGCCACGACCGTCAACGGTTGGGTCCAGTCCTACGGCTCCCGCGGGGTGAAACCGCCGATCATCTTCGGTGACGTGGTGCGGCCCGAGCCGATGACCGTGGAATGGATCGCGTACGCCGCGTCGCTCACCGACCGGCCCATGAAGGCCATGTTGACCGGCCCGGTCACGATCCTGCAGTGGTCCTTCGTCCGTGCCGACCAGGCCGACTCGTTCACCGCCGACCAGTTCGCACTGGCCCTGCGCGACGAGGTCTCCGACCTCGTCGACGCCGGAATCAGGATCGTCCAGATCGACGAGCCTGCGTTGCGGGAGGGACTGCCCCTGCGCGACGCCGACCGGGAGGCCTACCTGGGGTGGGCGACCGCCGCCTTCCGTCTGGCCGCCGGTTCGGCACCCGACACGGTGCAGATCCACACCCACATGTGCTACGGCGACTTCGGGGACATCATCGACGCGATCGTCGACCTCGACGCGGACGTCATCTCCATGGAGGCGTCCCGTTCGGCGATGGAGTTGCTCGACGACTTCGTGAACACCGAGTACCCGAACGAGATCGGCCCCGGCATCTGGGACATCCACTCCCCACGGGTGCCCGACGAGGCCGAGATGGACGACCTGTTGGACCGGGCGATGGCTCGTTTCGGAACCGACCGGTTGTGGGTGAACCCCGACTGTGGGCTGAAGACCCGCGGTTGGCCCGAGACGAAGGCGTCATTGAAGAACCTGGTCGCGGCCGCCCACCGGGCCCGCGAACGGGTCGGCTGACCGCACCGGTTCGTCCCCGTCCAGACCGTCGTCACTGCGGCCGACGCCCCCCACTTCGCCCGGTGCGGGGTGACCGGCCGCGGTCAACCGGGTGCTTCGACCCCGGCGGTCCGCCACCGCAAAAGGTACCGGGTGACCGGCCGCACGACCAGCGACTCGACCAGCATCACCACGATCACGAGCGTGATCGCCCACGCGAACAGCTGCGCGGTGTTCAGGTTGGTCTGCGCGAGCCGGACCTGACCTCCCACCCCGCTGGTGGCCGACAGCAGCTCGGCCATGACCGCCACCCGCAACGCCTGGCCGACGGTCACCGAGGTGGCCGCCAACACCGGGGAGGCGATCCCCGGTGCGATCACGTGCCGGAACGTCGACCATCGCGACAGCTCGAAGGACCGGGCCATCTCCAACAGGTCGGCGTCGACGTCGCGCACCGCTTCGGTCACGGCGATCACGATCAACGGCAACGCCACCAGGGTGACCACCATGCGGGTGACCGCACCGGAGGGTCCCAACCAGACGATACCGAGCGCCACGAGGATCACCGGTGGCAGGGCCATCAGCATCGACAGCATCGGTTGGGTGAACGAGGAGAACCAGCGGAACCGTCCGGCGATCCCACCCCAGATGCTGCCGATCAGAAACGCGATCGCGACCCCGACGACCGCCATGGAGAACGTGTGCCACAGCTCGGGGTACATGCGTCCCTGACGCACCAGGTCGGTGAACGCGTGCCACGTCTCGGCGGGTGACGGCAGGATCAGTTCGGGCTGGTGCCGGGACACCAGCGCCCAGGCGACGAGCAGCACCACGGTGCCGAGCGCGACCCATCCGACGTCGAAACTGCGTCCGCGACGGCGCGCGATCGCCTCGTCGAGGTCGAGTTCGTTGCGTTCGACGGTGGTGAGGCTCATCGCCGCGCCGTTCAGCGCGGGTCGGGCAGGTAGAAGTCCGCCGGGGGCAGTTCACCGCCGATGATCTCGGGGTTGCCCTCGGACAGTTTCGTGAAGAACTCCTCGAGTTCGTCCTTCGCGTCCGCGCCCGCAACGACCTCCAGGTTCAGGCGGGGGATCACGTCCGCGACGATCTGCTCGGGCAGGTCGAAGGTCTCGGCCAGCTTCGCCACCGTGGCCGGGTCGGCGGCGTTGACCTCGTCGACGGCGTCCTGCAACGCCTCGAACAGTGCCTTCATCACGTCGGGACGTTCGGCGAGCGAAGAGGAGACGACCAGTCCGGCCTGGGGGATCCGCTTGGATCCACCGCTGATCCCGGCCCATTCGTCCTGCAGGTTCAACACACGACCCAGGTCGTTGCCCTGGGCGTTCGCGTTCGCCAACGCGACGGTCGCGACGTGTTCGGGCAGCACCGCCCACTCGCCCTTGCCCGAGACCAGCCGCATCACCGCTTCCTGGGGCGTGGCGTAGTTCTCGATCTCGAAGTCCTCACCGGGGGTGAGCCCGTTCGCCTCGGCCAGGGTGCGGAACACCAGGTCGGGCATGTCGTTGGGGAACGGCATCATGACGGTCTCACCCTTCAACGCCTCCCAGTCGTGGGCCGCCCCGTCGGGTCCGATCAGGTACAGCAGACCCCACACCGTCACCGCGGCGAGCTTCACGTCGACGCCCTTGTTCGCCAGGTTCGCACCCACGTAGGTCGGCACGGCGGTCACGTCGGAACGGTCGCTGGTGAGCAGACCGCGTAGTTCGTCGGGCGTGGACCAGGTGTTGTCGCTCACCTTCTCGGCGACTGCCGACAGCGGACCGTCGTCGTCGAGCAGCGCGAACGGTGCGGCGAACGCGAGCGTCTCGGGATGGTGGATCCGCAGCTCGTCGATCTTCTCGGCGGGCGCATCGGCGACGGTGGTTTCCGCGGTGTCACCGGTGGTGGTGTCGGAGGCGGAGTCGCCCGAGGAGCCGCACGCGGCCCCTGTCAGGGCCAGCACGGTCAGCAGCGCGGTGGCGCCGAGGATTCGGGATCGTCGCATCGGATGGTTCTCCTGGTCGGGTCGGGGTCAGTCGGTGGGGAACGATTCGCCGCAGGCAGCGGCGTCGTCGGTGACCGGACGGTGTCGCCACGCACCGTCGGGTGGGCCGGACATGCACAGCACGTGATCGGCCACGGCGGAGGCTTCCGCCGCGTTGTGGGTCACCCAGATCGTGGGGCGTCCGAGCGTGGCGAGTTCGTCGCGCAGCAGGTCCCGGAGCCGACCGGCGGTATCGGCGTCGAGGTTGGCGAAGGGTTCGTCGACGAGCACGGTCCCGGCTTCACAGGCCAGGGCCCGGGCGATCGCGACCCGCTGGCGCATGCCGCCGCTCAGCGCAGCCGGGTACACGTCGAGTGCGTCGCCGAGGCCGACCCGTTCCAGCCAGGTGACCGCACGGTCACGCCGGTGCTTGTCGAGCACGATCTCGACGTTGGCCCGGGCGGTGCGCCACGGCAGCAGACGCGGGTCCTGGAACACCGTGGCGACCCGGCCCTCCGGACGGGTGACCGTTCCGCCGTCTGGCGCGGTGAGCCCGGCGACGGTGCGCAACAGGGTGGTTTTGCCGGCCCCGGAGGGCCCCATGACCGCCAGGATCCGTCCGGGGGCGACCTCCAGGGAGCATTCGTGCAGCAACAACAGGTTCCGGCGGACCAGGCTCACCCGGTCGAGCCCGAGGTGGCCGTCACGGGTCGTGTCGAGCTGGTCCGTGCCGGGGATTCTGGTCTCGACGAGTGTCACGATCGGCCTTTCGGTTCCGGATGCATCGTGGTGACAGGCATCTGAATGCCGCTTGTTAGGGTATCCTAAACCCGTCGGCGGGCAAGAGGGAACTCTGGCCCTCCACTGAAACCTGTTCTAGTGTTGACGATCGGACGTGCCGTCCGACCGCATTCCACGGAGTCACTGGGAGACCACCGATGCCTGTACCGATCCCCGAAGGGTTCGACCTGACGAACCCGGACATCCTCGCCGAGGGCGTCCCGTTCGCCGAGTACGCCTGGCTACGCAAGACCGCACCGATCTGGTGGAACGCGCAGACCGAGGAGGAGACGTCCTTCGCCGACGGCGGCATGTGGGTCGTGTCGCGCCTCGACGACGTCCGTGCCATCTCCCGTGACGACGACCTGTGGTCCAGCGAGGTCAACACCGCGATCCCGCGTTTCGACGGCAAGACCGTCGGGTACACCGAACGTGACATCCAGAAGAACATGATCCTCAACATGGACGCGCCCAAACACACCCGGGTCCGTGGTGTGGTCTCCCGCGGGGTGTTCAGCCCCAAGGCCATCGGACGCCTCGAGGAACTGCTCCACAAGATGGCCGAGACGATCGTGCTGGACGCCAAGGACAAGGGTTCGGGCGACTTCGTCCGGGACATCGCGTCCGAGCTGCCGCTGCAGGCGATCGCGGAACTGGTCGGGTTCCCCCAGGACGACCGTCGACGGATCTTCGACTGGTCGAACGAGATGATGGCCTACGACGACCCGGATTTCGACATCGACCCGGCCCAGGCCGCCGCCGAGATCCTGGGGTACGCCAGTGCGATGGGCGAGGACCGCAAAGCGAACCCGCGTGGCGACATCGTGTCCCGCCTGGTGGCCGCCGAAGGCGAGGAGGTCCTCAACTCCGAGGAGTTCGCGTTCTTCGTGCTGATCCTCGCCGTGGCCGGGAACGAGAC
>CAZVFF010000173.1:0-5602 GCA_964626395.1 uncultured Iamiaceae bacterium
CACCGAGGCGTGCACGAACGGGGTGATGCCGGTCTCGGTGGTGGAGACTTCGATGACCTTCGCGTGGTCCCACACCGCGGCGTGGCGGAGCCGCAGGTACAGGATGCCGAGCTCCTCCTTGACGTCGTTGGCGTACACCAGGATGGTCCCGCCACCGGCGCAGGTCTCCGAGATCGTCGCGTGGGGCAGCCCCAGCACCAGCTCGGGGTCCAGGCCGTCACCCAGCTGCGCGTCGACGTTGTCGGTTCCGATGATCCCCTTGGCCAGTTTCGCCCAGGCGAACTGGGCTTCGTTGGTCAGGTTCGCACCGCCCAGCACGGCGACACTGGACGCTCCCGCACCGGCGAGCGAACCACCGATGGCGGTCGCGGCCTGATCCAGCGCGTCGCTCCAACGGACCGGTTCGGCTTCGGACTGCGGCGCACGTCGGGTGAACGGCTCCACCAGACGGGCGCCACGTTCGAAGGCCTCGAAGCCGTAGCGACCCTTGTCGCACAGCCACGACCAGTTCACCGGTTCCGAATCCACGCCGTTGAAACGCAGCAACTCGTCGCGGGAGGTGTCGATCACGATGCGGCACCCGACCGAGCAGCCGGTGCAGGTCGATTCGGTCTGCTCCAGATCCCAGGGTCGGGCCTTGAACCGGTACGGCGCCGAGGTGAGCGCACCCACCGGGCAGATCTGGACGGTGTTGCCCGAGAAGTACGAGGCGAACTCGTGGTCGGGGAAGGTGTTGATCTCGGTGTCGTTGCCGCGTTGCAGGAAGTGGATCAGCGGATCACCGGCGACTTCCTTCGCGAACCGTGTGCAGCGGTCGCACAGGATGCACCGTTCCCGGTCCAGGATGACCAGGTCCGAGATGTCGATCGGCTTCTCCTTGTGCCGCTTCTCCTCCACGTACCGGCTCTCGCCGGGGCCGTGGGACATCGTCTGGTCCTGCAGGGGGCATTCGCCGCCCTTGTCGCACACCGGACAGTCCAACGGGTGGTTGATCAGCAGGAACTCGAGCACACCCTCCTGGGCCTTGACCACCGTGGGGGTGTCGGTCTCCACGGTCATGCCGTCGCTGCATTCGATCATGCACGACGGCTGCAGCGCGGGACCACGACCGGTGTCGATCTCGACCAGGCACATGCGGCACATGCCGACCGGGTTCATCCGGTTGTGCCAACAGAACCGCGGGATGTACACGTCGTTGCGTTCCGCGGCGGCGATCACCAACTCGCCCTTTTCCGCCTGGATCTCACGTCCGTCGATCGTGACGGAAACCGTGGAGATCTCCTGGGATGTGTCGGTCACTGCTCTGCGCCTCCACTGGTGGTGGCCGCGGTCGGCTTGGCGACGTACGCGGCACCCTTCATGGGTACGGTCACCTCGAACGAGCTGCCGAGGTACCGTTCGAACTCCTCGGGGAAACGGTTCACGATGCTGGCCACCGACGGCGGCGCCGACGGACCCAGCGGACAGATCGTCGTCTGCTTGGGCGGCCAGGTCAACTCGGGCGAGATGTTGTCGCACACGTCCAGCAGCAGGTCGACGTCCTCGGGACGTCCCTGGCCTTCGATGATGCGGTCCAGGATGCGCTCCATCCAGGTGGTGCCCTCACGGCACGGGGTGCACTTGCCACACGATTCCACGGCGAAGAACCGCACGAGGGTGCGCGACGCCTTGACCACGTCGGTGGTCTCGTCCATCACCACGATCGCGCCCGAACCGAGCATCGAACCCGCGTTGCCGACCGCCTTGGTCTCCAGCGGCAGGTCCAGGTGCTCCTCGAAGAACCACGGTGACGACGCGCCGCCGGGCACGAACGCCTTGATGTTCCGGTCCTCGCGGATCCCACCGCAGTGGCCGTAGATCAGGTCCCGGAAGGTGGTGGTGCCGAACTCGACCTCGTGCACCCCGGGGTTCTTCACGTGGCCCGACACGGCGAACATACGCGTGCCGCGGCTGGTCTCCGCGCCGAGCTCGTGGTAGGCGGCGGCACCGTTGCGCAGGATCCACGGCAGGTTCGCCATGGTCTCCACGTTGTTCACCACGGTGGGCTGCATGTACAGACCCTTGGCGGCCGGGAAGTACGGGGGCTTGAGCCGGGGCATCCCGCGGTTGCCTTCGAGACTCTCGATGAGTGCGGTCTCCTCACCGACGATGTACGCACCGGCACCCCAGTGCAGCACGACGTCGATCGAGTAGTCCGTACCCAGGATGTTCCTACCGATGTAGCCGGCGGCGTAGGCCTCGTTGAGCGCCGTGCCGAGCCGTTCGTGGGCGAGGGCCATCTCGCCGCGGCAGTACAGGAACGCCTGGGTGCAACCGATCGCGTACGCGGCGATCAGGATGCCCTCGATGATCTGGTGCGGATCGCGTTCCATGAGGATGCGGTCCTTGTAGGTGCCCGGTTCGGACTCGTCACCGTTGATCACCAGGTAACGCGGCCACACACCGGGCGGGCAGAACCCCCATTTGACACCGGCGGGGAACCCGGCCCCGCCGCGGCCCAGCAACGAGGCCTCCTTGACCTCGGTGACGACGTCGTCGGGGGAACGTTCCAGGGCTTTGCGGAACCCCTGGTAGCCCTCGGTGGCTTCGTAGCGTTCGATCGTGTGGGCGTCGTCGTAGGTCGACAGGCGACCCGTCACGATCATCGGGATGTCGTCACGAGCGGTCACGACGCGTCTCCTTCGGCGTTGGCCGCCGCCTCTTCACGGTGCCGCCTGATCCACACCGGCTCTTCGGCCCCTTCGATGTACGCCGGTCCCTGCCGGCGCTCCTCGGGGATGTGCTGACGGAACTCGTTGCGCGCCAGTGTGCCGTGCGCGGGGATCTCGTCGTCGAGCTCGCCGCGGCGCAACTGGTCGATCAACGTGTCGAAGTCGGCGTCGGTGACACGGTTGCGGTAGCGGTAGTTGACCTGCAGGCACGGGGCCTCGGTGCACGCCGCGGGGCATTCGACCCGTTCGATCGTGAACAGACCGTCGGCGGTGGTGGACCCTGCGCGGATCCCCAGGGTGTCCTCGGCGTGGCTGATCAGTTCCTCGGCGCCCATCAGGGCGCACGCCACACCGTGGCAGATGTTGACCACGTACTTCCCGACCGGTTCACGTTTGAACATCTCGTAGAAGCTGCAGGTGCCCAGCACCTCGGCGGGGGTGACCCCGGTCAACTCCGCGATGTGTTCCATCGCCTCGTCGGACACCCACCCCTCCTGTTCCTGCGCGAGGTGCAGCAACGGGATGAGGGCGGACTTGGGGCGCGGGTAGTGGCCGATCAGCTCTTCGGCCCGCTCGATGTTCTCTGCATTCAGGCGTGGCACAGGGCCCCCACGGAATCGCACTGGACGGTCCGCGAGCAAACCCGGCTCATCGGTCGACCTCACCGAGGATCGGGTCGACCGAGGAAATGACCGCGACCGCGTCGGCGATCGTACCCCGGTGCATCATGTGGGGCAGGGTCTGCAGGTGGATGAAACTGGGTGGACGCCACCGCATCCGCCACGGTTTTCCGCCGCCGTCGGAGACCATGTAGCAACCGAGTTCCCCGCGAGGCGATTCGATCGCCGCGTAGGCCTCACCGGGCGGCACCTTGATGCCTTCGGTGAACAGTTTGAAGTGGTGGATCAGTGCTTCCATCGACTCGTCGATGCGGGCCCGGGGCGGCGGAGTGATCTTCTTGTCCTGCACCCGGTAGTCGCCCTTGGGCATCTTGTCGACGATCTGGCGCAGGATCCGGACCGACTCGCGCATCTCGTTCAGGCGCACGGCGTACCGGTCGAAACAGTCGCCGTAGCGGCCGACGACGACATCGAAGTCGACCTGGTCGTAGGCGAGGTACGGCATGTGCTTGCGCAGGTCCCACGCGTAACCGGTCGCACGCAGGATCGGCCCGGTCACCCCCAGGGCGAGGGCCTCCTCGGTGGTGATGACCCCCACACCCTGCAGACGTTCCTGCCAGATCGGCTGGTTCGTCAACAGCGTGTCGTACTCTTCGAGTCGGCGGTCGAACTCGTCGCAGATCTCCAGGACCTGTTTCTTCCACCCGTCGGGCAGGTCCGCGGCCGTGCCGCCCACCCGGATGAAGTTGTGGTTCATCCGCACACCGGTGGTCGCTTCGAGGAACCGCAGGCACATCTCGCGGTCACGGAACCCGTACAGCATCATCGACACCGCGGCCAGGTCCATGCCGTTGGTGCCGTTGAAGGTGGCGTGGGAGGCCAGACGGTTGATCTCGCACAACAACATGCGGATCCACACCGCACGTTCGGGCAGTTCGACGTCCAGCAGGCGTTCGGCGGCCATCGCGTAGGTCAGCTCGTTGAACAGCGGCGCGAGGTAGTCCATGCGGGTCACGTTCGTGGCGCCCTGGACGTAGGTCAGTTCCTCACCGGTCTTCTCCATCCCGGTGTGCAGGTAGCCCATGACGGGTTTGACCCGCAGGATCGTCTCACCTTCGAGTTCGACCATGACGCGCAGCACACCGTGGGTGGACGGGTGCTGGGGGCCGATGTTCAACACGGTGGTGTCGCCGTCGTCGGGGTCGCGGTCGGCGAGAACCGCGGCGTCGGCTTCGGACAGCCGCATCACCGACCCGATCTCGCGCAGCGCCTCCACGCCGGTGGTCAGATCCCGGGGCTGGAGCTCCTGGGAACCCTCGCTTGTGAGTTGATTCACACGGCGGTCCGTGCCGTGGTGCGATTCCTGCTGGGTGGTCATGTCTCGACCTTCGTTGATGTCGTCGCGGTGGATGTCGCGGTGTTGCTCACCGCGTCGGCGCGCCCTTGAACTGCACCGGGATGCGTCCCACCGAATAGTCCTTGCGGAGCGGGTGGCCCTCCCAGTCCTCGGGCATGATGATCCGCGTCATGTCGGGGTGGTCGTCGAAGGAGATGCCGAACAGGTCGAAGGTCTCCCGCTCCATCGCCTCGGTGCCCGGATGCAGCCGGAACAGCGACGGGCACGTCGGGTCATCGGCGGGTACCTGCACCCGCAGACGGATGCGCTTGCGGGTCGTGTGGTTGATGAGCGTCACCACGACCTCGAAGCGCCCCGGCTCGATGCCGTCGGGAAGACCCCGGTCGGCTTCGTAACCGAGATAGTCGACGCCGGCCGAGTCGACGCACTGGATGTAGCCGTCGCCCCGTAGGGCGTCGACCACATCACGGAGCTTCTCCCGGGGAACGTGCAGCACGTCCTGGGTGTGGCTGATCGTCAGCGGACAGCCGTGCAGTTCGGCGGGCGCGGCCGGTTCGGTCGTGTCCGGGTCGGTGCCGGCGTCGTCGGCCATCAGTGCCGCACACCCGAGAGCTGCACCGGGGTGCCTCCACGCTGCGAGGGCTGTTCCTCGACGTGCACGCCGGCGCCACCACCGTTGGCTTCACGCCGGGCGAAGATCTCGTCGGACCGGATCAACCCGTGCAGGGTGACGATCGAGTGGATCAGGGTCTCGGGGTTGGGCGGGCAACCGGGCGCGTACACGTCGACGGGGATGACCTCGTCGACACCCTGGACGATCGCGTAGTTGTTGAACATGCCACCGGTCGAGGCGCACACACCCATCGAGATGACCCACTTGGGTTCGGTCATCTGGTCGTAGATGTTGCGCAGCA
>CAZVFF010000174.1:0-5591 GCA_964626395.1 uncultured Iamiaceae bacterium
GCCCCTGACCCTGTTCGGGGTCTGTGCACGACGTTCCGACCCGCCACGTCCCCGGACCCTGTACGCGGTGTCCGCCGCGAGCGCCATCGCGCTGGCGGGGTGGGCATGGTGGTCGTTCAAGTACGTCCACCACTGGGTCTGAGCCGCCGCGGCAGCTCCGCGGGACCGGGACGATCTCACCGATCGTCCGCCTCGCCCGTCCGTCCGCGGCCCCCGGGAGGTGTCGCGTCGGTCGAAGCGGCGTTCGAGGTCGCCGGACGCCCGTGGTGGTCGATCGGGTTCGAACGGTCGTGGACCGCTGCGGGGCGGAACACCGCCAGGTTGCGGCCGTCGTCGAGGGGTTCCCAGTCGATCATGACGGCGTCGCCATTGGTGACCGTCGCCGGGTCCACGTCGATGATGTTCGTCATGATCCGCACGGTCCTGTCGTCGCCGTCGGGCCCGCCGGCGTCGCCGTCGACGAGCGCGACGACGTAGGGCACGCGGTCGGCCATGCCGGGGTGGGCGGGACGGTGCTGGACACTGTGGGCGTACACGGTGCCGGTCCCCGCCGAACGACGCCAACCGAGCCGGTCGGCACGCAGGCACCCGGGGCAGGCCTCGCGGGGATGGAAGATCGGGGTGTCGCAACGGTCGCACCACTGCACCAGGTACTCGTTGTCCCGGGTGGCGTCCCAGAACGCCTCGGTGGCGTCGCTGATCGGTGGCTGGATCCGATTCGTCACAGCGTCGCCTCCGTACCGAGCACCGCGGTGGACATGCACGACAGCACCATGCCCGAGCCGTGGGTCACCGCGACCTCGGCACCGGGCACCTGGCGGGCGCCGCATTCGCCGCGTAGCTGACGGACCGCTTCGACCACAAGGAACATGCCGTACATACCCGGGTGGGTGCACGCCAGGCCACCGCCGTTGGTGTTGGTGGGCAGCGTGCCGCCGGGGCCGGTGTCGGTGGATTCGACGAACGGGCCACCCTCGCCCTTCGGGCAGAAACCCAGGTCCTCGTAGTGCAGCAGCTGGGTGATGGTGAAGCTGTCGTAACCCATGAGCACGTCCACGTCGTCCGGACCGATCCCGGCCATGGCGAACGCGGCCGGCCCGGAGATCGCACCCGGCGTGACGGTCAGATCCGGCATCTGCGAGATCATGCGGTGGGTCGTGGCGGTGGACGCGCCCAGCACGTACACCGGCGGTCGGCGCAGGTCGCGGGCCCGTTCGGCGGTGGTGACGATGAACGCGCCGGCACCGTCGGTGACCAGACAGCAGTCGAGTTTGTGCAACGGCGATGCGATCATGTCCGAGGCGAGCACGTCGTCGACGGTGATCGGTTCCCGGGACTTCGCCCGCGGGTTCAGCGCCGCCCACCGGCGGGCGTCCACGGCGATTTTCGCGAGCTGTTCCGGGGTGGTGCCGTAGGTCGACATGTGACGGCTGGCCGCCAGCGCGTACGACCCGACGGGACCCTGCAGTCCGTAGGGGACCTCGAATTCGCCGAAGGGGTCCGACAGGCCGAACATGGGTGGACGGCGACGGAACCCGGTGCGCCGACCGGTGCGCTTCGCGGCGATCCGGTCCGCACGCGGGGTCTGTGCGAACACGACCAGCACGCACTCGGCGGTGCCCGCGGCAACGGCCGCGGCGGCGTGTTCCAGGTGGATCTCGAACGACGAGCCGCCGGTCATGGTCGTGTCCACGAACCGGGGGGCGATGCCGAGGAACTCGGCGAACTCCATCGCTCCACCGGCGTGACACACCCCGTCGATGTCGGCCAGTTCCAGGCCGGCATCGTCGAGGGCATCGCGGACGACCTTCGCCTCGAGTTCACGGCCCCGCGTGGGCAGTTCCCCGGTGGGCGACATCTCGTCGGCCACGCCGACGAGCGCCGCGGCGCCTCGCATCGACATCACAAGTCCCCTTTCGTGCGTGGCACCCCCGTCCACGCGAGCCACCGACGCTACCCGCCCACCCCGTGCAGGGCGTCACCGCACCCCCCCACATCGACGGCACCAACCGACCCGCCCCATCGCAACTCCGGGAGATCGGCGCCGCCATGGGCCCGCCACGTTCCGGAGTTCGAGCGGGGGAGCCGGCGAACGGGGGCAGCGGGCAGGGCGCCGCGGGCGGTGTCCGGCGGACCGGCGTCAGGGGACGAGGACGAGTTTTCCGACAGCCCTCCGGGAAAGCAGATCGTCGAGCGCTCCGACCACGGCGTCGAGGGGGCGGGTCTCCGGTGCGGGCGGGGTCACACGACCCGCCGCGACGTCGGCGAGCAATCCGTCGAGCAACCGGGCCTGGCCGGCCGGGTCACCCATCGCCCAGGCACCCCAGTCGACGCCCAGCACCGTCCGGTTCCGCAACAGGATCTGGTTGGCGGGCAGCTCGGCGATCCCCGCGGGGAAGCCGATGACGAGCAGCCTCCCGAAGAGGCGGAGTGCACGCAACGCAGCGAGCGTCATCGGTCCACCGACCGGGTCGAGCGCCACGTCCACCCCACCGTCGGACCAGTCCCGGACCGCGTGCACGAGCGCCGTGGCGTCGTCGACGGTGGGCAGCTCACCGGCGGCATCCCGGAGGTTCGGATCGTCGTCGGTCGACCCGGCGTCCCGGCTCGGGTCGTCGATCCGACCGTCCGCGGCGGCGCGTCTTCCGCGGGCGTCGAATGCGACCGTGGCGCCGGCCTCGAGCGCGGCACGACGTTTGGCGGGTGTGGAGGCGACCGCCGCGACGCGAGCACCGGCGGCCACGGCCAGGGCGATCGTGGCCCGGCCGACGCCTCCGGCCGCGCCGAGCACCAGCACCGTCTCCGACGAGGAGAGGTCCGCGCGGACGTCGAGCGCGAACCGTGCGGTGCACCAGCTCTGCACGAACGCCGCGGCACGGGGTGCATCGAATCCGTCGGGGACCGTGACCGCACCGGCGTTCGGCACCGCGATCTTCTCGGCGAACCCGCCGAGGCCGCACATGGCGACGACCCGTTCACCGACCCGCGCCGGGTCCACCCCTTCGCCGACCGCGGTGATCACCCCGGCGATCTCGCTGCCTGGCACGAAGGGGACGGGAGGTTTGATCTGGTAACGGCCCTGGACGAACAGCGCGTCGACGTAGTTGACACCCGCCGCCTCGACGTCGACGACCACCATGCCCGGACCCGGTTCGGGATCGGACCGTTCGACCACTCGCAGCTCGTCGATCGGACCGATCCGTGCACATTCGACGACCTTCACATCCGCCATCCTGACACGGTCACGACCCGGTCGAGCCACCGGGGACGCGATCGACCGAACCGGGGGCGATCAGGGCGCGAGGCCCTTGCGGCGCCACAGCTGGCCCACGGTGTTGCCGCGCACCGTCAGGTTCTCGACCAGATCGAAATCATCGTCGAGCGTCCAGAACAACCACGGGTACGTCTGCAGTCTCGCCATCTCCACCACCACGTAGTCGGCCGCGGCCCGAGGTGCTTCGCGGATCGCGCACGCGTGGGTCAACGGTACCGGTCCGGGACCGTTGACCGCCGTCCCCCGACACTCGAGGCCGCGTGCATGCAGGTCCCGTTCGATGACCGGGACACCGACGTACACGGCTTCGTTCCACCCGACCCGGAGGGTGTCATCGGGCGGACGCAACGCCGACAGGACCGGGTTGAAGGTGAGGTTCCCCCACGGGGCGACGTGCAGACTGAACAGGAACGCCGCGGCGACCGCGACTGCGCTCACGCGCTCGAACGTGACGATCCGTTCGGTGCGCACCGAACCCGGGGTCGGCTGCAACGCCGCAGCCGCCGCCAACGTCACCGGACCGAGAATCACCATGCCGTAGCGCGGGTAGGCCAGGCTGCTCGCGCCCAACCCCAGGCCGGGCACCAATCCGGACACCAGCATCGTGATCGCGTACGGGCGGGACACACGTCTGGCCAGGGCGACGACGACACCGACCGGAACCAGGATCGAAACCCACAGGGTGGCGTGGTACGCGAGCGTCACCGGGTAGAAGGCGGGGCCCGGCTCGTGGACGACCCTGCCCCCGAAGAAGACGTAGCGTTTGGTCCCCGAGATGTCCATCGTGACCCGCAACGCGTCGATCTGACCGGACAGGTCGAAGAGCATCGCCGGATACGACACCACGGTCGTCACGAGCACCGCGGCGATCGCGAAGAGACCGAGACGCAGAACCGGTCGACCCGCGTCGAACGGCGACACCCCCGGTGGACGTGCACGGACCGCACGCACCAGAGCCCACACGAACAACAACGCCGCGGGCGGCGCGAACCCCAAGCCGTTCAGCTTGGTGAGTCCGGCCAGGATCACCAACCCGGCACCGACCATGACCCAGCGGGTCGGATGAACCGGACGGCGAGCCGGGTCGGGAAGCCCGAGCGCCCACGCGATCGTCACGATCCCGGTCATCCCGCACAGGGTCAACAGTTCGTCGGTGTGCAACATCGACCCGAGGCCGACCCACCAGGGTTCGACCGCGAACACGGCGGCGGCGACGAAGCCGACCCGTGGCGACATCCAGCGTGCAACCAACCAGGCGAGCAGACCGATCAGGCACGACGTCACGATCGCCATGGCGACCTGCCCGCTCGTGTACCCCGAGGCGGTCGACGCGAACGTCCCCCCACCGTCGACGATGCCCAGTGCACGCCCGGTGCCCCACAGGAGTCGCCCCAGGCTGCCGGTCCACACGGTCCCGATGCCGGGCATCGTGCCGGTGCGGGGCATCGTGGCACTCATCCCCGCGAGGTCACCGCTGGTGAGCGCATCGGAGAACGCGACGGTGCGTTCCATCCAGAGGCGTTCGTCGTTGTTGAACCAACGCCCCACCGTCAACAGACGAGGAACCAGGGCGAGGAATCCGACGACGAGCGGCATCGGTGGGAAACGGAATCGGGTCGTCCCCGGAACCGGCCCGGGAATGTCCCGTCCCGACGTTCCGGGCGTGTCGGGCACGGCTTCGCCCGGCATCATGGCCGGTTCACCGCCGGACGCGGTCACCGGCACCCTCCTCGATGCGTTCCTCGGATTCACCGGACGTTAGCCCACGTCGGCGTGTCGGGAACGTGAACGCCTTCGCGGCAGCCCGCTCAGCCACCGTCTCGGCGATGGAACGCCGGCCCGTCGGGCACGGCGAACTACATCCGGTCGACGATCGCCTGTGCGAACTCGGAGCACTTGACGGGTTCGACACCGTCGAGCATGCGGGCGAAGTCGTAGGTGACGACCTCGTCCACGATCGTGGACTCCATCGCGTCGACGATCAACTTCGCGGCGTCGTCCCAGCCCAGGTGTTCGAGCATCAGCACGCCCGACAGCAGCAGCGACCCGGGGTTGACCTTGTCCTGGCCGGCGTACTTGGGGGCGGTGCCGTGGGTGGCCTCGAAGATGCCGTGGCCGGTGACGTAGTTGATGTTCGCCCCCGGGGCGATCCCGATGCCCCCGACCTCGGCGGCCAGGGCGTCGGAGATGTAGTCACCGTTCAGGTTCAGGGTGGCGACCACGTCGTACTCGGCGGGGCGGGTGAGGATCTGCTGCAGGAACGCATCCGCGATGACGTCCTTGATGACGATGCCCGCGCCCGGCTTGCCCTCGGGGA
>CAZVFF010000175.1:0-5571 GCA_964626395.1 uncultured Iamiaceae bacterium
ACCAGCGCCACGCACGCCGCGAGCAACTCGGGCCGGGTCGTCTCGATGAACACGTCATCACCGGAACCGTCCACCCGGTGGAACGCGAGGCGATGGTAGGCGCCGTCGCGTTCGCGGTCCTCGAGTTCGGCCTGGGCGACCGCCGTGGAGAACGTGACGTCCCACAGCGTGGGCGCCTCGGCCTGGTAGGCCTCCCCGCGGGCCAGGTTGCGCAGGAACGCCCGTTGCGACGCCGCCCGGGCATCGTCGGAGATCGTCTGGTACAGCAGCGACCAGTCCACCGACAGCCCGATCCGTCGCCACGTGGCTTCGAACACCTTCTCGTCCGCGGTGATCAGCTCGATGCACAACTCGACGAAGTTGCGGCGGGAACACCCCACGGTGCGCTTGATCCTCCTACCGTCGGCGTCGACGCCTTCGCGGCCCGGTGGGGTGAAATCGGGGTCGTGGGGCAGTGACGGGTCGCAGTGCACCCCGAAGTAGTTCTGGGCGCGACGTTCGGTGGGCAGGCCGTTGTCGTCCCATCCCATCGGATAGAACACGGCCTTGCCGGCCATGCGCTGGTAGCGGGCGATCGCGTCGGTCTGCACGTAGCCGAACACCGAGCCCATGTGCAGGTTGCCCGACACCGTCGGTGGTGGGGTGTCGATGCTGAACACCCCGGTACGCTCCGCGGTGCGGTCGAAGGTGTGGATACCCGACGCGGTCCAGGCCGCGTCCCATTTCTCCTCGAGTCCGTCCAAGGTCGGTTTGTCGGGAACCCGGGGTTCTTCCTCGCTCATGATCGTCCCAGGGTACCGGGGTTCCGACGGGCGGTCCGAACCGTGGGTCGGTCGGCGTCGACGAGCCGGCCCGGCAGAGGAATCGGAGGGTCGTGGAATCTAACGACGGGTTGTCCTGTTGTTAGAGGTGCGGTGGACACGTGAGCCGTGCGGCGTGCCACTTCCACAACGACCCAGATGAGGAGATTCCCATGCGACGGTTCTCGTTCAAGCCCACCCTGACCATGAAAGGTCGCAAGTTCAAGGGCATCCGCGGGTACGCGGGCAAGCCGACGCACCCACCGCTCACCGACATTCCGGTCGGCGCGATCGTCCTGGTCGCCGTGCTCGACGTGATCTCGATCATCGGGGGCGACGACGCGTCGTGGGCCCACGGCTTCTACTCGGCCGGAACCGTCGTGCTCGCCGCCGGCGCGGTCGGCGCGGTACTCGCCGCGTTGACCGGTTGGATCGACGCCTGGCAGTCCTCGGAGGCCGGGACCCAGGCCAGACGCACGATCAACGCGCACGCGTTGTTGATGATCATCGCCGTGGTCCTCGTGCTGGTGAACCTGATCCTGCGCTTCTTCGCGTTCGGTGACGACGCGGCGACGCCGGTGATCGTGTTGATCTTCTCGCTGGCCACGTTGGTGGTCGGTGCCGTCGGCGCCACCTTCGGTGGTGCGATGGTGTTCGAGTACGGCTTCAACGTCGAGACCGCCGGAGACTCGCCGGTGTGGGCGAAGTCCGAGGACGACGTCTTCCACGGCGATCACTGAGGCCACGGTCCACGCTGGTCCGATCGACAACGGGGTCGGTCGGACCAGCGGTTCGGCGGCCGATCTCAGTGGTCCGGGCCGTCCTCGTCCGGGTTCTCGTTCTCGTAGCCGGCGATCAGTCCCTTGGCCAACTCGAGCATGCCGTCACCGTGGAACTCCAACCCGTAGTACGTCCGATCGGACGTGTCGTCGGGTCGGACGACCTTGACCAGAGCACCCGCGGTGATCCCCTCCATGACGATCCGTACCGCCTGGCCCTGGGTGATCTCCGGCCGCGCCTCGGAGACGAATCCGACCCCGCTCAACGAAACGTTGTCGGTCGTGACCGTCCATTGCTTCTTGCGGGCCCACCGGCTCCGGGGCACCGGGCCCCAGGTCAGTTCCACCCGGATCGGATGCCGTTCGCCGATCCGTCGGTGGTAGGGCCGTGGGTTGTGGTCGACCATTGGAGAACCCTCCCGCGTGGTGTGCCTCCAGGCCGCCCGATCATACCGCACCTCCCGGGTCCGGCGACGGGGGAGTCCGGCACGCGATCCCGGTGTCACCCGCCTCCGTCGTCGACGCGCGACAGCAGCTCCGCGTAGGCGGCGTTGATCCGGACCATCCGTTCGGCCACCCGACGTTGTTCGGGTTCCGGGGCTGTTGCGAAACGGTCCGGGTGGTAGCGCTTCGCGAGCGCCCGATGGGCCTTCTTGACCTGGACCACCGACGCTCCGGGGAACAACCCGAGTACCTCGTAGGGGTCGATCAGCCGGTTGCCGGTGGGATCGTCGGAGAACAACGATTCGGTGGTGAACTCCGAGAAGAACGCCGATTCGGCGCGTCGATCCCGGGTCGACTTGGGAGCGAAGGTGGAATCGTCGTAGAACCACGGCGTCGTCGAACCCGGGTCGGTGACGACCGGTCGCTCCCGGCCACGTTTCCGATCCCGACGCCTGCCCATGGGCCGATGTTAGAGGGCGAGCGGACGGGTGGGTCAGCCGCGCATCCAGGCGGGGGTGTCGGCGGGTCCGGCCACGAAGTCGACCCGGGACGCGAAACCGGTCGGGTCCGGATCGGCGAAGGCACCCAGGAACCGGGGTTCGGTCGCGAGGCTCACACCGGTCCCGGCCTCCACTCGTCCGCGAATCAACCACGACAGCTGCCAGATGTCGTCGGCCGTCGCGCCGGGGTGGGTGACGATGGCAAGCACGTGGTTGTCCGACAACTGGACCGCCCCCCAACGGTCACCCGGCCGGAAACCGACCGAACGCAGGAGCAGCGCCGCTGGGATCCGTCTGGTCGTGGCGTCGGGTTCCGCGACGCGTCGGCCCTCCAGGTACTGCACGTCGAGCCCGTCCCGGGCGAACCGGTCGATCAGCTCGTCGGCCAGGGTCGACGGCACCTCCGGGTTCACGAAGAACGACCCTGCGCTGCGGGTCATCGGGTCGCCCGGGTCGAGCACCATCGACTTGGTGGCCCGGACCGCGAGCGTCGCCCGTCGCCGGTCTGCGACCGAGGTCGGGTCCGCGCCGGTGTCGGCGAACCACCGGGCCAGGTCGCCGTAGGTCGACGGCGTGGGTGGCGCCGCGTCGGACAGCGGCAGGCGGAACCGGACGTGGGTGATCCCGACCCGACCGTCCCAGTCGCCCTCCTTGAACCGGCTGGTCCGGTACCCGAAACCGCAGTGTTCGGGGCCGACCTCGCCGGTCCGTCCCGAGTCACGATCGAACACCCCCACCGCGGTGATCACGTCACAGACCTGCTGTCCGTAGGCGGCGATGTTCTGGATCGGCGCGGCGCCCACCGTGCCGGGAATGCCGCTCAACAACTCCAGACCGGTCGCTCCGGCTTCGACGGTGGCGGCCACGAAGGTGTCCCAGGGCACCCCGGCGTCGACGGTCCATTCGATCGCCTCGTCGCCGATCCGTCGTGAACCGGTCGACCCGCCGACGATCCGCACGACGGTGCCGTCGAGCCCCGCGTCGGAGATCACGACGTTCGAACCGCCGCCCAGGATCGTCAACGGCTCGTCGCGCACGCGGGCCACGGCGAACGCCGAGACGATCTCCTCGCGTCGGCGGATCCGGAAGTACCGGTGCGCGGGTCCACCCACCCCCAGGGTGGTGAACCGCGCCAGGTCGGTCACCGGGTCGGTCCCGTCCCGGCCGGGGTGTCGCCCGCGGCGTCGGGGCCGCGTGTCCCACGGGAAGCGATCCGCACGCGGGCGTCGGAAGGTTCGGGCATCGGCCCGTCACCCACCCAGCGGCGCCGCAGTTCGTGGCCGGTCGAGGTCAGGCACTTCCCGGTGGTCAGGTCCCACTGCCAACCGTGCATCCGGCACGTGAGGGTCGTGCCGTCCACGACCCCGAAGTGTGCCAGCTCGGCTTTCAGGTGCGGGCAGCGACTCTGGACCGCCCAGTCGTCCAGGACGGTCTCCGAGTCGTCGTCGCCGCGTTCGGCGAACCAGCCTTCGGCGTACTCGAGCCGTTCGGGGTCCAGGCACTTGAAGAACGTGTACAGGTACTCGTTGTACTGGCCGGCCCGGTGTGCGCTGAACCGCATCGACAGGAACAACGTGTTGACCCAGTCGATCTCGTGGTCGGCGATCAGTCGTTCCATCAGGGCGCGTTCCACGCCGAACCGGTACCGGCACCGTTCACCTTCGTTCGCGCGTCGCACGGTGCGCGCCGGGAAGTCGATCACGACCGACTCGTCGGCGCCGCGGGGGTCGCCCGCGGGCGCGTCGGCGTCGCCGGAGATCCGGAACTCGACGGGATGGCCGATCCCGTCCACGAAGTGGGTCGACAGTTCCAGCAGCGGTTCGACCCACGCCTTCATCTCGGCCAGGATGTCGACGCCGGGCGCGGCCCACGACGCCTTCTCCGACGTGAGCCGTTCGCGTTGGCGTTCCTGGTAGGCGCGCAGGTACGTCTCCTTGTCGGAGAAGATCGCGGCCACCTCGGCTTCGGGCACCGGGTGGGTGATCGTGCACGTGGCCCGGGCCGTACCGCCGACGTGGGTGATCTCGGCGGTCGAGCCGGGGATCATCAACCGACCGTTGTCGTGGCCGCTGTCCGCCAGGAAATCGATGAACGTCGGTCCGTCGGGGAACACGTTCGCCGGGTCACGGTCGATGTCGTTGTGCACGAACTGGTCCGGGTCCAGGAACGCCGGGGGACCGGCGTGGGGGATGATGAACGCGCCGCCGATGTCGGTCGCGTACCGCATCGCCCGGTCCATGCCGTTCGCGCGTTTCTCGACGGCCGCTTTCGTCTTGGTCTTCGCGGGCAGGTCGTAGACCATCGGGTACCAGATCGCCCCGGAGAACTGCAGGAAGTGCGCGTCGTAACCGGCGTCGCCCGCGAAGGCCTCGAGCGCGCCGAACCCGGTCGGTCGGGCGTCGTTCTGGTTCAACACGATCGCGGTGCCGTCGTCGACGGCCAGCGCCGAATCGCCGAGGGGACCGTCGTTGGGCGAGGTCATCGCGGTGATCTGCACCCGCATGCCGTCGAGCTCGACCGGGGTGTCGTTCGGGACCTTCACGAAGTTCGTGAACCCCATCGGCCGCAACTCGTCCTCGATGTCGTCGATCGGGAAATCCGGCAGCAGCACCGTGGCCGATTTCGACACGTGCTTCTCCAGGTTCTCGGCGTCGAAGTGGTCCCGGTGCAGGTGCGACAGGTACAGGAAGTCACAGTCACCGAGGCGTTCCCAGTCCAACGCGGAGTTGTCGGGGAACACCCACCACGACGCGTAGTACGCCGGGTACAGCCACGGGTCGCACAGGATCGTCCCGGCGGTCGTCTCCAGGAACAGGCCGGCGTGGCCGGTCACGGTGATCTTCATCGATCGGGTCCTCCCCGGGGTGTGGTGGAGCGTGTCGGTTCCCCAGTCTGGCGCGCCGCCCGTCCCGACGGAAGACGCCCCGAGTGCCCCGACTAACTTGGGCGACCATGCTCCAGTTGTTCGACACCGCACGCGGCGCCGTCGTGCCGTTCGAAACCCGGGACGCCGGGCGCGTCTCGATGTACGTGTGCGGGCCGACCGTC
>CAZVFF010000176.1:0-5567 GCA_964626395.1 uncultured Iamiaceae bacterium
CGTCGGATGACCGCCAAGTTGCGTGAACTGATCCCCCGACAACTGTTCGACGTGCCGATCCAAGCGGCGATCGGCGGACGGATCATCTCCCGGGAGACCGTGAAGGCCAAACGCAAGGACGTCATCGCGAAGTGCTACGGCGGTGACATCTCCCGGAAACGCAAGCTGCTGGAACGTCAGAAGGAGGGCAAGAAGCGGATGAAGAACATCGGCCGCGTCGAGGTCCCCCAGGAGGCGTTCGTGTCCGCGTTGCAGTTGGACGACTGACGCCGGACCCGCCGGTCCGCGGGTCCGATCAGCCGATGTAGGTGGGCGTGCCCGGCACGGCGTCGGCGGGGCCCGCCGTGGCTCCGTGGACGTTCCCGACGCGATCGATCGGTCGGACTGTCGACGGGTCATCCACGGTGGTCGAGGTGCTGGCGATCGTCTCCGGGAGCAGCTCGACGCTGGTGGTGGTCGGGTCGTCGCCGGGAACGGTCGTGCTCGTCGAGCTGGTCGACGACGTGGAGGTGCTCGTCGTCGATGACGGTTCGGGCACGGTCGAGGTCGTGGTGGTGCTCGAGGTCGTGGTACTCGACGTGGTGGTGCTCGAGGTCGTGGTGCTCGACGTCGTCGAGGTGGTGCTCGAGGTCGTCGTGCTCGACGTGGAGGTGGTGCTGGTCGACGTGGACGTGGTGCTGCTGGAGGTGGTGCTCGTGGACGTGGACGTGGAACTCGACGTCGAGGTGGAACTCGAGGTGGAGCTCGACGTCGGGGTGGAGCTCGACGTCGTCGTGGTCACCAGAGGTTCGTCGAAGGTCAGTTTCACGGTCGCCGAGGCCGCAGGCAGGGACCCGATCAGCTCGTTGATGCTGATGTCCAGCCCCGCCTGGCCGAGCGCGAGGTCGATCGCCGCGGCGCACAGTCCGGGAAGTGGCGGGATGTCGATTGCACCGTCGGACACCTCGACCACGCCGGCCAGGTCGTCGTAGGAACCCACGAGATCCGGTTCGAAATCGAAGTTGCAGGGCAGCAGGCCCAGCAGGGGTGGGACGTCGAGACCGGGGATCGACACGCCGGTCAGCTTGAACCGTGCGGTCCCGGCCAACGTCGCGTCGGAACCGGACACCGTCCCCGAGAACCCACCCGGGTTGGAGAACGTCCCGCTGAAGCCGACCTCGGCACCTTCGAAGGGGAACGACATGTCGAGCGACGTGTTCGCGACGGTCGCCGACAGGGTGCCGGCGTCCGTGTCGATCGCACCGGTGAACGTCGAGGTCTCCGGTACACCGATCTCGGCGCCCGCGAATCCGAGTGCGACCGCAGCCTCGCCCGAGATCGCCGTGGGTGCGGCGCCCACCGTCGCGGGGATCGCCGCCATCACCACCATGGTGAGGGTCGCGGCCAGGGCCGCGCCCAGTGTGGCCTTGGCCCGCTTGTTCCCCGACCCGCTCGTGATCCGCATCCGACGACTCCTCCGGGACGTTGCGACGAAGGCCGATCATAGGGTGACCCCGGCCCGCGGCCGGGTATCGCGGCCCCGCCGGGCGGTTCCGGTGCGTGCCGGTAGGGTGCGCGCATGTCCGACCCCGATGTCATCGCGATCCCCGTCGACCGACCACTGCGAGTCGTCACGGTCTGTCTGGGCAACATCTGCCGCTCACCGATGGCCCGTTCGGTGTTCACCCGGCGACTCGCCGATGCCGGGCTCACCCACCGGGTGGAGGTCGACTCCGCCGGTACCGCCGGGTGGCACGCCGGCGGGGGAGCGGACGACCGGGCGGTCGCGACACTGCGCCGTCACGGCTACGGGACCGACCACCGGGCCCGGCAGTTGATCCGGCACGACCTGGCCGACTTCGACCTGGTCCTGGTCGCGGACCGCTCCAACCTGGCCGATGCCCGTGACCTCGCCCGCACCCCCGACGAGGCGGCGCGGATCCGCCTGTTGCGATCCTTCGACCCGGACGCGCCCGACGGGGCCGAGATCCCCGATCCGTACTACGGCGACGGCGACGGTTTCCTGACGGTCCTGACGATGATCGAGGCCGCGGCCGACGGGTTCATCGCCCGGCTCGACACGCGGTCCCGGGCGGCGGATTGACCGACCCGGCACACGTCGCCCGGCGGGTCGCCGAGCTCATCGGCGCGTCCGTCGACCGGGCGGTGACGGTCCCCGGTGGCGATATCTGCAAGGCGTGGCGGGTCGGGACGACCGCCGGTCCGGTGTTCGCGAAGACCCTCGCCCACGCACCCGCCGGGTTCTTCGCCACCGAGGCCGCCGGCCTGGCGTGGTTGACCGCACCGGGAGTGGTTCCGGTTCCCCGCGTGCTGGGGCACGGCCCGGACATCCTCGTCCTGGACTGGGTTCCGCCGGGCGGGGGCGGACGCGCGGCGGACATCGCGTTCGGCCGTGGGCTCGCCCGGGTCCATGCTGCGGGAGCCGACGGTTTCGGTGCGGTGCCTCCCCGCGGGGCGACCGCGGGGTTCCTGGCCCGCCTCGGCGTCTCCGACCACCCGGTCGACTCCTGGGTCGACTTCTTCGTCCACCAACGCGTCGAGCCGCTCGCGGCGGAGGCGGACCGTCGTGGGGTGCTCCCGGAGGGGACGCTCACCCGCCTCGACCGACTCGGCGGGCGTCTGCTCGCAGGCGACGGGTCCCTGACCGGCCCACCCGAGCCGCCGGCCCGGCTGCACGGGGATCTGTGGGCCGGCAACGTGATCCGGTCGGTCGACGGGCGGGTGTGGTTGATCGACCCCGCCGCGCACGGCGGCCATCGTGAATCGGATCTGGCCATGATGCGCCTGTTCGGTGGCTTCGACGAGTCCGTGTTCGACGCCTACGCCGAGCTCGTGCCTCTCGCCGATGGTTGGGTCGACCGCGTCCCGCTGCACCAGCTTCCGCCGCTGCTCGTGCACGCGTGCCTGTTCGGAGGCGCGTACGGTGCGACGGTCGACCGGATCGTGCGCGGTTACCTCTGACGCGACCCCGCGGGATCCCGCCGAGGTGGGGTGGACGGACCCGACCGGGCAAAAGTGTTGGCACTCGGTATCATCGACTGCCAGGTGTGTCACGACCGTCGTGGCGCGCGTCGATCCGAGTCCGACCGAGGAAGTTCCCCCAATGCTGGACGAGCGCAAGGCGATGATCCTCCGGGCCGTCGTTTCGGAGTACATCAACTCCGCGAAGCCCGTCGGCTCGGCGCGCGTGTCGCAGGCGCCGGGGATCGACGTGTCCTCCGCGACGGTCCGCAACGAGATGGCACAGCTCGAAGCCGACGGCTACCTGCACCAACCGCACACCTCGGCCGGGCGGGTCCCCACCGACAAGGGCTACCGGGCGTTCGTCGATGAACTCACCGGACCCAATCTGCGGCTGGGACGCTCCGGCGCGGCGCGGGTGCGGGAGTTCTTCGACACGACCCACGGCGAGATCGAGCACATGCTCGACGCCACCACGCACCTGCTCGCCGGGCTCACCCACCAGGCGGCGGTCGTCGTCGCGCCGGCGACCCCCATCGCCCCGGTGCGGTCGGTGCAGCTGGTGGCGCTCGCCCCGGCCACGGTGCTCTTCGTCGCCGTGCTCGCCGACGGCAGCATCGACAAACGCACGATCGAGTTGCGGGGTGAGGTCGACGACGACGTCCTGGCCCGGGCCGGCCACGTCCTGTCGGCCCACCTGGACGGGCGTCCGGTCACCGAGGTCACCGACATCCCGCTGACCGGCGACCCGACCGTGGACCGGGTCCTGCAGGCGTGCGCGGTGTCGACCACCGCGGAACGTTCGGTCGAGGCAGAGCACGTGTATGTGGGTGGCACGGCCCAGATGGCCGAATCCTTCGACGCGATCGAGACCGTGCGCGAGGTCCTGACGATCCTGGAACAGCAGCTCGTGGTGGTCACGTTGTTGCGTGACGTCATGGACCGCGGGTTGCAGGTCGCGATCGGCACCGAGACGGGAATGGAACCGCTCGCCGATTGTTCGGTCGTCGTCGCGCCCTACGAGGTCGACGGCGCGCCGGCGGGAAGCCTCGCATTGCTCGGATCGACCCGGATGGACTACCCACAGGCACTGGCCGCGGTGGCGTTGGTGAGCCGACGCCTCGGACGACGACTCACGGAAGGCTGACCCCCGCGTGGCGACCGACTACTACGAACTCCTGGGTGTCGACCCGGGCTGCACACCCGAGGAACTGAAGAAGGCGTACCGTGCCCGCGCCCGCGAGCTGCACCCGGACGCGCACCCCGACGACCCCACCGCGGAAGCCCGCTTCAAGGAGGTCGCCGTCGCGTACGAGGTACTCGGCGACCCGGAGAAGCGTGCCCGCTACGACCGGTTCGGTGCCGACGGGATGAACGGGCCGGCCGGGGGTGACCCGTTCGGATTCGGGGGCGGGTTCGGCGACATCTTCAGCCAGATCTTCGGTGGCGGGACGGGCGGTTCGCGCCCCTCGGGGCCGCCGGCCGGTGCCGACCTGGAGGTGACCGCCCGGCTGTCGTTCGTCGACGCCGTGTTCGGCGCGAAGGTGCCCGTCGAGGTCCGTACCGCGGTGCCCTGCGAGGACTGCGAGGCGACCGGATCGGCGGGAGGCGTCGAGCCGACCGAGTGCCCGGACTGTCACGGAACCGGCCAGGTCCGGCGGGTCCGCCAGTCGTTGCTCGGCCAGATGGTCACCGCCGGTGCGTGTGGCCGTTGCGGCGGATGGGGCAAGGTGATCGAACATCCGTGTCCGGCGTGCAACTCCGAAGGTCGGATCGTCACCGAGAAGACCTACACCGTCGATGTGCCCGCGGGTGTGGATTCCGGGTCGACGTTGCGGCTGTCGGGTCTCGGTGCCGTCGGCCCCCGCGGTGGCGCGTTCGGGGACCTGTACGTGCACCTCGCGGTCGCCCCGGACGACCGGTTCACCCGGGATGGCGACGACCTGCACACCGACCTGACGGTCGGGTTCACCCAGGCCGCGTTGGGGGCGAGCATCGACATCGAGACGCTCGACGACACCGAGACGGTGCGTGTCGACAAGGGCACCCGACCCGGTGAGGTGATCCGGCTGCGTGGGTTGGGTGTTCCCCGCCTGGGCGGCCGTGGTCGGGGCGACCTGCTCGTCACCGTCGACGTGGACGTACCGGCCGATGTCGACGGTGAACAGGCCGATCTGCTCCGGCGTCTCGCCGAGCTGCGGGGCGAGGAACTCGATGAGCGTTCCGAGGGACTGCTCGGACGCGTCAAGTCGGCGTTCAAGGGTTGACCGTCACGTCGTCGCAGGGCCGTCCCACGGATCCCGACGGTACCGGTGGACCGCACGTGTTCGTCGACGACGTGGACACCCCGGTGCTGTCCGACGACGACCGGCACCACCTCGCCCGGGTGGTGCGGGTCCGCGATGGCGACCCGGTCACCGTCTCCGACGGGCGGGGCCGCTGGCGCACCGCACGCTTCGGTGACGAGGTCGACCCGACCGGCCCGGTGGTGACCGTCCCGGCCGGGTCCGCGCCGGTCGCCGTCGGTTTAGCCCTGCGCAAAGGGGGCCGCGGGGGACCCCCGACCCCCCCCCTCACCCAGGAGGGCGGCCGCCGGATCGTGCCCG
>CAZVFF010000177.1:0-5545 GCA_964626395.1 uncultured Iamiaceae bacterium
CGGTCGTGATTCCGAACTGCCATCGGCCGATGAGCAGCGGGTCGATGTCCTGCACAGGTGGCTCCGATCCCGAAGATTTCTACGACACGTAGAAATCTCCGTTGTAGCAGTTCGACGACGCGATTTCTACATCGTGTAGAATTCTTCCCATGGCGACGATGGGGGACCTGGAACGACGGGTGATGGACGTGCTGTGGGCCGCGGACGCCCCGATGACCGCGACGGCGGTGCGGGAAACGCTGAACGCCGCGGCCACCGCGCGGCCGCTCGCGGCGTCCACCGTGGCGACCGTGCTGTCCCGCTTGGAGGACAAGGCGTTCGTGACCCGGGACCGCGACGTCTGGCCACACCGCTACTCCCCCGTCGAGGCACGGGCGGACCACATGGCCGAGTTGATGCACGACGTGTTGGGCCGTGCCCACAACCGGCAAGCCGTCCTGGCCCGGTTCGTCGGCCGGGTCAGCCCCGAGGAAGCAGCGGAGTTGCGGCACCTGCTCGACGGACGCTGAGCGGACCGTGACCGGTGCCGCCGCCCTGCTCGCGGTCGTCGCGGTGTTCGTGGCCTGGCCGATCCCGATCCTTCTGGCCGACGCCCGTTGGCCCGCCCGCGCCCCGGGGACCGCGCTGTTGGTGTGGCAGGCCGTCGCGCTCGCCGGCGGGTTGTCGATGATCGGTGCCCTGGCGATGTACGGCTTGTCGTCGTTCGGGCCGAACCCGGTCGCGGCGTTCGACGGATTCGTGACAGCGTTGGTCGACGGGCGACTCCCACCGGACGCGACCTTCCCGGAGATGTTCGCGCTCAGCGGTGCCGTGCTGTTGGGCCTCCACCTGGTGTTGAACCTGGCGATCGGCGTGGTCCGCACCCGACGCCAACGGGTGCGTCACCTGCAACTGGTCCAGTTGTTGAGCACCCCGGTGCCCGAACGCCCCGGGGTGCGTCTGTTGGACCACGACGCGCCGATCGCGTACTGCCTACCCGCCACCCCCCGTTCGGTCACGGTGTTGTCCGCCGGGCTGCTCGATGCACTCGACGACGACCACGTCCGGGCGGTCATCGCGCACGAACAGGCCCACGTGGATCAACGCCACCACCTCGTCGTGGTCGCGTTCGAAGCGTGGCGCAGCGCGTTGCCGTGGTTCCCGATCGCCACCCGGTCGCTCGACGCGGTCGGGCTACTGGTCGAGATGCTCGCCGACGACTCGGCCCGCCGCACCAACCCCGACCACACCCTGGCGACCGCGATCACCACCGTGGGTTCGGTCGGTTCCGACGAACCGAACGGGACGTCACCGGCGGCGGATCCCGCCTCGATCGCCCGGCGTGTGGCACGCCTGGACCCGGGACACCGGCCGTTGGCCCGACCGGCCCGCGCGGTCATCGGGGCGACCGCGGTGTTGCTCGTGGTCGGACCGGCGGCGGCCCTTGCGTCCGCGTCGGTCTTCTGAACCCGGCGCCGACGGTCCGACCCGGACCGTTCACTCCGCCACCACCTGTCGGGAGACGACCTGCCCGGTCCGCAGGATCACCACGTCACGGTCGACGGTGAGCACCCGCACGAACCCCTGCTGGACCTGGAGCACATAGCCGGTGAGCATCCCGGTGTCGGCAGCACCGTCCCGGGCCGAGCTGTCCAGTACGTCCTCGACGGCGGTCGGGGTGACCTCGATCTGCTCCCGTTCCAACCAGGGCGTGTCGATCGTGGCGGCCAACGCCAGCACCGCCAGCAGGATCGCCACGTTCAGACCGCGTTTTCCCAACACCACGTAGCGGTGCTCGAGCACGTCGCTCCACCGTCGGTAGACGGCGACGAGGCCGCCGCCGATCACCAGGACGCCGACGGGGAGCCACCACGAACGGGAGGTGACGACACGTGACACCGCGATCGCGGTGAGCACCGTGGCGAACAGCATCGGTGCCAACGCCCAACGGGATTCACCCGGTGTCGGCCACACCAGTGACAGCACCACCAGCGGCAACAGGACCATCACCACCGCGCCCGTCAGCCCGGGGCGGGCGAACAGCGTGCCCATACCCATCTGGAAGATCGACTGCAGGTCGATGGTGCCCGCCACAGACGTGGCGGTGGTCCAGTTCCAGTGCGACACCGCCAGGATCCGCAGCAACACGAACAGGATGGCGATCCCGCCGGGAACACCGACCCCGCGGACCAGCTTCTTCGCGGACGGACCGTCCGTGGGTTCCTCGTCGCCGAGGAGCGCGTCGATGCCCCGGTCAGTCACCGCTGCGGGGTTTGCGTCCGCTCACGGCCCAGAAGATGACCCGTGCCATCGCGTCCTGCAGGGCCTCGGTGGTCACCCCCCAGTCCTCCAGGCCACGCCGGTGCCCGGCGACGTTGGCGATCATCGACACCAGCACGCCGCTCATCGCGGCCGGGTCCATCGAGTCGGGGTGGCGCCCGTCGGCCTGCATGCGGGCGATCGCCTCGCGCAACGCCCGGGCCGTGTCGGCCAGGAACGACGCGACGATCGACGAGAAACGGTCGTCGCCTTCGGACGCGGCCAGGTCGATCACCTTGAGTACCGGGCGGTGTTCCTCCCAGAACCGCAGGTACGCGCCGGCCAGTTCATTGGCGGCTTCGAATCCGTCGGCGCCACGCCAGGTGGTCGAGGTGATGATGTCGGCGAACCGTCCACCCTCGTCGGCGAGCTGTTCGGCGAGCACGAACACCGCCGATTCCACATCCGCGAAGTACTGGTAGAACGTCGCCGGCGACGTCCCCGCCGCCCGGGCGATGTCGACGACCTTGACGTCCCGGTACGCGTTGGTCTGCATCATCTCGGCGGTGCATTCCAGCAGCCGCTGGCGGGTGGCCATCCCCCGCCGCCCGGGGACGCGGCCGTCGACGGCGCGAGCGTCGGTCATCGGTCGGCCAGCCGTTCCCGCAGCTCGTACTTGAGGACCTTGCCGGATGCGTTGGTGGGCAGTTCGTCGACGACGTGCACGCTGCGGGGCGCCTTGTAGTTGGCCATCTCGGCCTTGGCCCAGGTGACGACCTCGCCGGGGTCGATCGTCGCGCCCGCGACCGGCACGACGAACGCGGCGGCGACCTCGCCCATCCGTTCGTCGGGCACACCGACCACCGCCGCCTGTGCGATGCCCGGATGGGCCCCGAGGAGCGATTCGATCTCGGCGGGGTACGCGTTGAACCCGCCGCAGATGAACATGTCCTTGACGCGGTCGGTGATCCTGATGTAGCCGGCTTCGTCCATGGTGCCGATGTCGCCGGTGTGCAACCACCCCTGCGCGTCGATCGCCTCGGCGGTCTGTTCGGGGTCCTCGAAGTAGCCCTGCATGACGTTGTAACCACGCACGACGATCTCGCCGGGTTCACCCCGGGGCACCTCGTGGTTGTCGTCGTCGAAGATCGCGACCTCCATGTCGGCCATCGCCTTGCCCGAGGTGGTGGCGATCGTCTCCGCGGGGTCGTCGTGCCGGCAGATCGTGGCGAACCCGCAGGCCTCGGTGAGCCCGTACGCGGTGACCACGGTGTCGAAGCCGAGCACCGATTTCATGTCCTCCACCAACGACACCGGGATCACCGCGGCGCCGGTGACGGCAAGTCGCAAGCTCGACAGGTCGTGCTCGTCGCGGTCGGGGCGGTTCAGCATCGTCTGGTAGATCGTCGGAGCGCCGGGGAGTGCGCTCACAGATTCGGCTTCGATGAGCCTCATCATCGTGGGCACGTCGAAGGTGGCCAGCGGCAGCATGGTGGCGCCGGCGATCGCGCACGAGATGATCCCGGCCTTGTAACCGAACGAGTGGAAGAACGGGTTGACGATCAGGTAGCGGTCCGAATGGTCCAGCCCGGTGGCGGTGACCCACCCCTGCACGCAGCGCAGCATCTGGCCGTGCGCGGTCAACACCCCTTTCGGTCGTCCGGTGGTGCCCGAGGTGAACATCATGTCGGCCAGATCGTCGGGGCCGAGTGCTCCGATGCGGGTATCGAGGGTGGCGTCGTCGATGTCGTCGCCGGCGGTGAGGAAGTCGTCCCAGGTGCGGGTGCCCTCGGGCGCGTCGTCACGCAACACGATGATCTCACGCAGCGCGGGCAACCCGCCGGCGGCTTCACGGGCATCCTGCACCATGCCCACGTAGCCGTTGCCCAGGAAGCCGTCGACGGTGACGAGCGCGACCGCGCCGGAACGTTGGAGGATCCAGGCGGCCTCGGCGCCCTTGTAGCGGGTGTTGAGCGGCACGAGCACCGCGCCGACCGAGTGCAGGCCCACGAGGGCCGCGACCCATTCGTGGCAGTTCGGTGCCCAGATCGCGACCCGGTCACCCTTCTCCACCCCCGCGGCGATGAACGCCTTGGCGGCGCGGCGTGAACGTCGGTGCACCTGGTTCCAATCCAAGCGAACCTCGCCGTCCACGATCGCTTCGGCGTCGCCGAACCGGGCGGCGGCGTCCGCGAACAGTTTCGGCACGGTGCCCCACCGGATGTCGGCTCGCATCGGGTCCACGTCGTCGGTCACGTCTTGTCCTCCATGACGCCTCGGGAATCGGCGTTGCCCCACACCTCGACGACCTCGGCGGTCGTGGTGATCGTGGCGAGCAACGCGAGCGTGTTGTCGATCACCGCGTCGGCGTAGTCGGCCGGCAGCCCGGCGGCGGCATCGCGGGGAAGCACGAACTGGTAGCCGAGGTTCACGGCGTCCATCACGAAGTTGGTCATGCCGACGTTGATCGACACCCCCACCCCGACGATCGTGGTGACCCCCAGGTTGCGCAGGATCGCGTCCAGGTCCGTGCCGGCGAACGGCCCGAGCCCGTGCAGCCGGGTGATCTGGAAATCGGTTGCTTCGGGACCGAGTTCGGGCACGACCTGCGACGCCGGTGTGCCGACCAGCAGCTTCACCGGGGACTTCGCCACGCCGTGGAACAGCCGGGCGTTGGTGTTCGCGCCCATCCCGTCGGGACGACGGGCGGCGAGGTTGTGGATCACCGGGACCCCCGCAGTACGTGCCGCAGCGGCGAGGCGTCCGAGGTTCGGGCGGATCGGTGCGGCCGCTTCGGCGAGCTGGGGCAGGGCCGATTCGGAGCCGATCACCCCGCCCTGACATTCCTGGGTCACCAGCGCGCAGTGCGCGGGGTCGAGCAGGTGCGCGAGGTCGATGGCCACGGCGCCCCAATGTATCGCTCCACCCGGTCCGGATCTGACGATCCGTCAGGCCAGGGGCGCTGTCGGGCCGGTTCCCCGGGATCTCTTTGCACGCCCGACCCGCCATCAACCGGGTCGAACGTGCAACGACCCTTCCGCTCGGCGACCCACCCGAGCCCCGAACCCGCCCCGACCAGACCCTCGCCACCTCTTTGCACGCCCGACCCTCCGCAAACCGGGTCGCCCGTGCAACGACCCTTCCGGGTCCGAACGCCGTCCACCCCGACCGAGACCCGCATCATCACGGATGTCACAGGCGGCCGCGATCATGTCTCCGTGCCCGGTCACCAGCCATCGGAACCTCCCGAGGGACGCACCAGGATCGGGATCGACACGATCGAGCGCACCATCGACCGACTCGCACG
>CAZVFF010000178.1:0-2181 GCA_964626395.1 uncultured Iamiaceae bacterium
AGTTCATGGTCCGCAACACCTACATCTACCCGCCCGAACCCTCGATGCGGATCGTGGCCGACATCATCGGCTACACCGCGGCGAACATGCCCCGGTTCAACTCGATCTCGATCTCGGGTTACCACATGCAGGAAGCGGGCGCGACCGCGGACCTGGAGCTGGCGTTCACGATCGCCGACGGCCTCGAGTACGTGCGGGCCGCACTCGCGCAGGGGTTGGACGTCGACGCGTTCGCGCCCCGCCTGAGCTTCTTCTTCGCGATCGGCATGAACTTCTTCACCGAGGTCGCGAAACTCCGCGCCGCACGGACCCTGTGGTCCAAGCTGATGGCCCAGTTCGAACCGACCAACCCGAAGTCGTCGATGTTGCGCACCCACTGTCAGACCTCGGGGGTGTCGCTGACCGAACAGGACGTGCACAACAACGTGGTGCGTACCACGATCGAGGCGATGGCGGCGGTGCTGGGTGGCACCCAGAGTCTGCACACGAACTCCTTCGACGAGGCGCTGGGCCTTCCCACCGACCATTCGGCCCGCATCGCCCGCAACACCCAGCTGATCCTCGCCGAGGAAACCGGGATCACGAACGTGATCGACCCGTTGGGTGGCAGCTACTACATCGAATCGCTCACCAGGGCACTCGAGGACCGGGCGATGCAGATCATCGACGAGGTCGAGGCCCTGGGCGGCATGACGAAAGCCGTCGCGTCGGGCATGCCCAAGCTGCGCATCGAGGAGGCCGCGGCACGCCGCCAGGCCCGGGTGGACCGTGGCGACGACGTCGTGGTCGGTGTGAACAGGTACCAGCCGACCGAACCCGAACAGGTCGAGGTCCTCGACATCGACAACGCCGAGGTGCGTGAGGCCCAGATCGCCCGGTTGACCCGGGTGCGCGCGGACCGCGACGAAGCCGCCTGCCGCGCGGCGTTGGACGCGTTGACGCAGGGCGCGAAGTCCGACGCGAACCTGCTGGCGTTGTGCGTGGACGCCGCCCGGGCGCGGGCCACGCTGGGGGAGATCTCCGACGCGATGGAGACGGTGTTCGGCCGCCACAACGCGCAGACCCGTACGATCTCGGGGGTGTACGGCCACGCCTACGAGGGTGACGACGCGTACGAACATCTGGTCGCCGACGTCGAGGCCTTCGCCTCGTCCGAGGGGCGTCGGCCCCGCATGTTGGTCGCCAAGATGGGTCAGGACGGTCACGACCGCGGTGCCAAGGTGATCGCGACGGCGTTCGCCGACCTGGGTTTCGACGTCGACGTCGGTTCGTTGTTCCAGACCCCCGCGGAGGTGGCCCGTGACGCCGTGGACAACGACGTGCACGTGGTCGGGGTGTCGTCCCAGGCGGCCGGTCACTCCACGCTGGTGCCCCAACTGATCGACGAGCTGCGCGGCCTGGGTGCCGACGACATCCTGGTCGTGTGCGGCGGGGTGATCCCGCCCAAGGACTACGCCGCGCTCGAGGCGGCCGGTGTGGCCGCCACCTTCGGCCCGGGCACGAACGTGCTCGAGGCCGCCGGCAAGGTGCTCGGTCTGCTCCGGGACGCCCCGGACGCCACGACCTGACCGGTTCCCCCGTGTCGAGTTCCGCCGTGTCGGGTTCCCCCGGATCGAGCTCCCGCGACGTCGGCACCGACGGTGCGGTCGACGCGCACGCCGAACGGCTCGCCGCCGGGCTCGTCGCCGGTGACCGACGCGCCCTGGCACGATCGATCACGCTCGCCGAATCCACCCGACCGGACCACCGGGCCGTCGCCGAAGCGTTGCTGGACCGGGTGATGGCCCACACCGGCAACGCCCTGCGCATCGGGATCTCCGGCGCACCCGGCGCCGGCAAGTCGACGTTCATCGAGGCCTACGGCATGCACGAGATCGCCCGGGGTACCCGCGTCGCGGTCGTCGCCGTCGATCCGTCGTCGCGCCGGTCGGGCGGGTCGATCCTGGGCGACAAGACCCGCATGGAACGCCTCGCCCGGGAACCGGATGCGTTCATCCGCCCCTCCCCCGCCGGCACGACCCTGGGCGGCATCGCCCGCCGCTCCCGCGAGGTGCTGCTGCTGTGCGAAGCCGCCGGGTTCGACCTGGTCCTGATCGAGACCGTCGGGGTCGGCCAGTCCGAACTCGCGGTGGCCGACATGTGCGACCTGTTCGTCCTGTTGGTCTCCCCGGGCACCGGGGA
>CAZVFF010000178.1:2281-5523 GCA_964626395.1 uncultured Iamiaceae bacterium
TCCCGGCAGCGGCGGGCGTGGTTCTGGTCGGAGATCACCGAGGGGATCCGGTCGTGGGTGGCCACCGACCCGGTCCTGGCCGGGCGCCTGGCCGACACCGAACAGGCGGTCTCCCGGGGCGAGGTGTCGCCTCCGAACGCGGCACGCGTGCTCATCGACGGGATGCGGTCCGGCTCGTGACCGAGCTGCACAACCCACCCGAGCCCTCCCCGGCACGGGTGGGCACCGACGGCGGCCCCACCGCCGGGGCGACATCGGCAGACACGCCGGTCGGGCCGCCACCGCGTTGGGATCTCGTGGTCTGGGCCGGGGCGTGCCTGCTGACGGCGTGGTCACTGGTGGGCCTGGGTTTCGCGATGGCCGGTTGGTTCCGGCCCGCGCCGGTGATCGGCGGGACGATCCTGGTCGCCGTGGCACTGTTCGCCGCGGTCCGACCCCACGTCGTCGTCGGGACCGGCTCGGTCCGGGCACCGGTGTTGTTGACCGCTGCGGTCCTGGTGCTCGCCGGCGGGGTCGGCGCATGGAACGGCGCCCACCACGGCGAACATCTGGTCGCCGAACGCGACCCCGGGGTGTACGCCACGACCGGTCTGCTGTTGGCCGACACCGGCACACTGCGTTTCGCCCCACCGGAGGGACCCTTCGACGGCGCACCCGGGGTGCTGGAGTCCACGATCGGGTTCTCCCCGAACGAGCACGGTTCGCTCGACGCCCAGTTCGCGCACCTGAACGCGGTGTTCCTGGCCGGGGCGGCGTGGCTCGGCCCGACGAAGCTGTTCATGGTCCCGGCGTTGTTGATGGCGATCGCGGTGGTGCTGGTGTACGCGCTCGGGGTGCGGTTCGGGCGACCGTGGGGTGGGGCGTTCGCGGCCGTCGCGTTGGCCGGTGTGTACCCGTCGGTGTACCTGGCACGCGACACCTATTCCGAGTCGGTCGCCCTGGTGTTGTTGCTCGCCGGGTTGTGGGCGCTCACCTTCGTGCGACGCGGACACGTCGCCCCCGGGGTGATCGCCGGGGCGCTGCTGGGTGCCACGGCCATGGCCAGGATCGACGCGTACGTGCCGTTGATCCCGATCGCCGGGGTGATCGCGTTGGAGGCGACGGTCGCGCTGGTGCGCGGCGACCGTCGGCGGGCGGGTGGGTTCGTGGCCGCCTGGGTGACGACCGCGGTGTGCGCCACGGCCGGCGCGCTCGACGTGTACTGGTTCTCACGTTCCTATTTCAGGTCGAACCTGACGGATCGGCTCCCCACGATGGTCGCGGCGATCGCGGGGGCGACGGTCGCGGGGGCGGTCGTGGGCCGTTTCGGGATCGGCCGGCCACCACGTCGGGAGACCGCACTCGGTTGGATCCGCTGGGCCTACGGCGGCGTCGCGCTGGGCGTGGTCGCCGTCGTGGTGTGGGCCCGTTGGTTCCGCCCGGACTTCGTGGCGTTGCGCGAAGCGATGCAGGCGGGCCGACCGACGATCGAGTTGTTGCCCACCGCCGAGACGATCGCGTGGTTCTGGGTGGAGTGGTACCTGGGTCCGTTGCTCACCCTGGGCGGCATCGCGGCGCTGGTGTGGATGACCTGGCGGGGCCTGACCCGTCCGGACCGGATGTTGCTGGCGACCGCCGGGGTGGCGTTCTCCACGTTGCTGTTGTACCTGGTCTCCCCGACGATCACGCCGGACCATCCGTGGGCGATCCGACGGTTCATGGCGGTGCCGATCCCGTTGCTGCTGCTGGCGGTCGGTCTGGCGCTCGCGGAACTCGCCCGGCGTCGACCACCGTGGTCGGCCCTGGGCGCGGCGACGCTCGCGGCGGTGGTGCTGATCCAACCGTTCTGGATCACCCGACGGCTCGCCGCCACCTCGGTCGGCGACTCGCTCGCGACCCGGTTCAACGCGATCTGCGACATCGTCGACACCGAACCCAGCGCGGTGCTGGTCACCCCGTCCCGGTCGTTGGCGCACACGATCCCCGAGTCGCTGCAGGGTTGGTGCGACGTCCCGGTCGCCGGCGCGCAGACCGACATCACCGCCGACCAGGTGACCGACCTGGTCGACCGTTGGCGCGACGAGGGTCGCCGTCTGGTGCTGGTGGCGACCTCGACGGACGGCATCGCGGGCGTGACCGGTCCGCGCACGGCGATCCCCGGACCGTTGCTGTTGGCCCCGGAACGCACCATCGACCGGGTCCCCCGCCACATCACCCCCGACAGTCGGGTGGCCCAGTCCGACACCGGGGACCTGCCGCTGTGGGTGGTCGAGCCGTCGCCGTCGACCGGCGACTGATCAGCCGCCGTCGCCGTCGGGGGCGGGGTCCGTGTCGTCGAGGTAGTCGGTCGGGGGGACACCCAGGTGCAGTTCGACTCGACGGACCCGTTCCAGGACCCGTTGGGTGACCGCACGGTGCGACGAGATGAGGTCCGCGAGCACACCGAGCGCGAACAGCTGGACCGCTGCGACGAGCAGCACACCGCCGAGCACGACCGACTGGATGTGCCCGTCGCGGTTGCCGTTGACGATCCAGTCCCACAGGAACGGCGACCACGCCGCCAGGGAACACGCGAACACGATCAACGCGATCGTGCTGAACACGGCGAGCGGTTCGTAGCCCGTGTAGATCCGGAAGATCCCGATCGCGTTGTTGCGCACGTAGGAACCCATCGAGCCGAACAGCCGGGATTCGCGCATCTTCTCGTTGGTGGCGACCGGCACCGAGTCGATCGCGACGGAACCCTTACCGGCCTGGATGATCGATTCCAGGGTGTAGGTGTAGCGCGACACGACCGTCAGACCGATCGCGGCGTCGCGGTCGTAAGCCCGGAAACCCGAGGTCGTGTCGGGGATCGTGGTTCCCGAGGCACGCCGCACCACCCCGCTGCCGAGGCGTTGGAGGAACTTCTTCAGCGGCGAGAAGTGTTCGATGCTCGACGTATCGCGGTCGCCGACGACCATGTCGGCGTCGCCGGCCAGGATCGGGGCGATCAGGTCCGGGATGGAATCGGCCGAGTACTGGTTGTCGGCGTCGGTGTTGACGATGATGTCGGCACCGAGTTTCAACGACGCGTCCAGTCCGGCCTGGAACGCGTCGGCCAGGCCCTTGTTGCGGGTGAACCGGACGATGTGGTCGACGCCGAGGCGTCGGGCGACCTCGATGGTCCGGTCGGTGGATCCGTCGTCGATGAAGAGCCATTCGACCTCATCGACCCCGGCGAGGCGGCGGGGCAACGCGGCGAGGGTGACGGGGAGCTGGTC
>CAZVFF010000179.1:0-5512 GCA_964626395.1 uncultured Iamiaceae bacterium
GTCCATGCCGGACCCCGAATCGGTGAGCATCCGTTCGAACCACATGAAGTCCGGGGTGTTGCCGTCCAGGAAGTTGTCGTAGGGCATCGGGGTGGCGTGCACCAGCGGCACGCCCGCGCCACCGCGTTTCATCGAGTTGCCCGTCACCGACAACGACCCCAACGTCATGCCGTGGAACGCGTTCGTGAACGACACGATCGTGTCGCGGCCGGTCACCTTCCGGGCGATCTTGAGTGCGGCTTCCACGGCGTTGGTGCCGGTCGGCCCGGGGAACTGCACCTTGTAGGCCAACCCGTTGGGGGCGAGGACCACGTCGTGGAAGGTCCGCAGGAACGCCTCCTTCGCGGCGGTGAACATGTCGAGGGAGTGGATGATCCGGTCCTCGGCCAGGTAGTCGACCAACGCCGCCTTGATCGCCGGGTGGTTGTGGCCGTAGTTCAGCGCACCGGCCCCGGCGAAGAAGTCCAGGTAACGGTTGTCGTCGGTGTCCCACAGCCACGACCCCGCGGCCCGGTCGAAGATGACCGGCCAGGATCGGCAGTAGCTCCGGACCTCGGATTCGTATGCGGTGAAAATTTCCTGTCCCATCGGGACCTCCATGGCGCAGTTGACACGTGCGTCGGAGCGGAAAAGTCCAGTGGAGCGTTCGAGACCACCGGGCACGCACGCGTCGCATCCGATGGGCACACGGAGGGGACCGCCACCAGCGGTCCCGGGCGGATCGGGCCGACGTCATCCGCCGGTCACAACGATCCTCGTGTTCGAACTGCTCCGGATGAACCACCCCGCTCGAACGGCCGCCACGGTGACGGCCGTGCGTTGCGTGGTTCCGAGGGTAACAGGGACCGCCCCGGCGGCCCGAGCCGCGTGGCGGTTGTCACACGGCGTTGCGACGTTGTCGAACCGGGCCGATCCGGTGCAGATCCTCGGCGGCGTGGGCCTCACCCGAATCGTCCGGGAACAGGTCGGTGGTGAACAACGCCGAGGTCGCCAGCGGCGCGTCGTGACGTTCGGCGAACGCCGTGAACAGACGTCGGCTGGCCAGGTTGTCCGCGGTGATCGTGGTCTCCAGGTGGGTCACCGCGGGGTGGGCGGCGCACACCGCCGCGAACACCCGGTCCAGCATCGCCCCGGCGATCCCGCGTCCCCGTGCCGATGTGTCCACCGCGATCTGCCACAGCAGGTACGTGCCGGGGTCGTCGGGGCGTACGTAGCCGGTCGCGAACCCGACCGGCACGTCGTCGACGGCGATGATCGACGTGGTGGCGAAGTCCCGGCACCACAGCAGGTACGCGTACGGCGAGTTCACGTCCAGTACCCGCGAGTCGCGGGCGAGCCGCCAGATCGCCGCGCCGTCGGCCGTCGTCGGGTGACGCAGCAGCAGGAGGTTGTTCGGTTCGGTCACGGGTTCCTCGCGTCGTCGCGGTTCGGTGCACATCGTCGTGTCGATGTCCCTACCATGAGACCATGCGGATCGAAGCGACGAACAAGGCAGTGGACGTCATCGAACGTGTGCAGCGGATCCGCAGCGGACGGCTCACGATCACGATCGGGACCGGTTGCTGTGAATCGACCGCACCGTTCCTGTACGAGGACTTCTGGCCCGGCCCGGACCAGGCCGAGGTCGGCGAGGTCGCCGGTGTGCCGGTGTACGCGCCCGGCTACCTGCGCAAGCTGTACCCGGGCACCGAAGCGGTGACCGTCGACGTCGTCGACGAGATGGTCGAGTCGCTGTCGGTCGAAACCGAGTTCGGGTGCCGGCTCGTGCTGAGGGGTGCCCACACCGACTCGACCGGCGAACCCGAGGCCTGCGCCACCCCCGAAGCCACCGCCGCCGCGGCGGCACGCCCGGTCGTGGGCCGGCCGCCCGAGGCGTTGCGTGGTATGCGCATCCACTGAACCCGAACCCCCCGGAGGGTCGTCGGGGCCGCTGCTCGTGGCGACGGGGGTCCGCAAGATCTACCGGAACCCCGCCGGCGACGTCGAGGTGCTCCGCGGCGTCGACGTGGAGATCAACTCGGGGGAACTGGTCATGGTCATGGGACCGTCGGGGAACGGCAAGACCACCCTGTTGAACTGCCTGAGCGGACTGGATTCCATCGACGGCGGCCAGGTGTACGTCGACGGCGTCGACATCCACCGCCTGAACGACCGCAAACGCACCCGCATGCGTGCCCGCCGCATGGGTTTCGTGTTCCAGAGCTTCAACCTGATCCCGGTGTTCTCGGCCGTGGAGAACGTCGAGTTGCCGCTGCTGTCGATCGGCACCGGACCGCGGCAGGCACGTGCAGCCGCCGAAGCGTCGTTGGAACGTCTCGGCATCGCGATGTTGGGACGGCGTCGCCCGCTGGAGTTGTCGGGAGGGGAACAGCAACGCGTCGCGATCGCCCGCGCGCTGGTGACCGACCCGCACATCATCTGGGCGGACGAACCCACCGGCAGCCTCGATACCCGCACCGCGGGCGACATCCTCGCGGTACTCCGCGAGGTGCACCGGTCCGGTCAGACCCTGGTCATCGTCACCCACGACCGGTCGATCGGCACGTCCGGTGAACGTCTGCTGCAGGTGATCGACGGCAGGATCAACTACGACGGCCCGCCCGGGGGTGCACCCCCCGACCCGGACCTGCACGTGGAATGATCACCGCGCTCGAAGGGGTCGGCGCGGTCGTGCTGGGCGCGATGCTGCTCCTCGCGGCCCACGACCTGGTCCGACGTCCGGCGTTCCGGCGCCTCGCGATCCGCAACCTGGTGCGGCGCCGCAGCGAATCGGTGCTCGTGATCGTCGGTTCGTCGCTCGGCACGGCGATCATCGCGGCGGCGTTCCTGGTGGGCGCCGGCTACCACGCGTCGGTGCGCGACGTCGCCCGCACCGAACTCGGCCCCATCGACGAGGAGGTCCTCGTGGGTGACGCGGCCCGACTCGCGGAGGTGACCGACGCCGTGGCCGTCCCCCCGTTGCGTGGCGTCGACGGGGTGCTGCCCACGGTGCGGGCCCCCCTGGCGGTCACCGCCGCCGGTGGTGAGGGGTCCGACCGACGTGCCGAACCGGCCGCGACGGTCGCCGAACTCGACGTCGCGGCGGCCACGGCCTTCGGTGGTCGACCCGCCGACACCGGGTTCGACGGTGTCGTGCCACCCGACGACTCCGAGGTGCTGGTCGGTTCGGCAACGGCCGACACGCTCGGGGTCTCGCCCGGCGACGTCGTCACCCTGCACGGCTACGGCACCTCGATCGACCGGACCGTGGCGGCGGTCGTGGATCCGGTCGGTGTCGCCGGGGCCCAGGACGTCGTCGTCGCCCCCGGGACGTTGACGGCGATGGCGTCGGATCGGCCGGAGGCCGCGGCGGAACCATCGGGCATCGTGCTGGTCTCCAACGACGGCGGGGTCTTCGACGGTGCGTCGGCGACCGGCGAGGTCACCGCCGGCATCCGGGCCCGCACCGGGGGCCGCTTCGACGTCGAGATCGCGGACGTCAAGGCCGACCGGCTCGCCGAAGCCGAGGGACGGGGCCGCACGATGGGCCAACTGTTCACCGGGGTGGGGACCTTCAGCGTGCTCGCCGGGCTGTTGTTGCTCGTGAACCTGTTCGTGATGATGGCCGAGGAACGCAAACGGGCGCTCGGCCTGGCACGGGCGATGGGCCTGGAACGGTGGCACCTGGTGCGGGTGTTCACCCTGGAGGGCGTGTTCTACTCACTCGGAGCCGCCGTGCTCGGCTGCGCCATGGGAATCGGGGTGGCCTGGCTCGTGATCCGCAGCGCCGCCGGGCTGATCGAGGGACCGGGCTTCACGCTGCGTTTCGTCGCGCCGTCGGGGGTGTTGGTGGGCGCCGGGGTGATCGGCCTCGGGCTGTCGATGGCCACGGTGTGGATCACCAGCCTGCGGATCGCGAACCTGGACATCATCCGTGCACTGCGGGACCTGCCCGAACTGCCCCGCCGCCGACACGAGTTGCGATCCTCGTTGCCCGCCGGGATCGGCGTGGGCGTGGGGATCGGCCTGGGGGTGTGGGGTCTGCTCGCCATCGAACCGCTCGCGGTCGTGCTCGGACCACCGTTGGCGTTGTGTTGCGCGATCCCGCTCGGTCGGCCCCTTGTCGGCCGCCGTTTCACGGTCGGGTTCGCGTCGGTCGGCACCCTGGTCTGGTGCATCGCGGTGTTCACGTTCATGCCGCGGATCATCGACCACACCGGGATCGGTGTGTACGTCGTCCAGGGGATCGTCATGGTCGCCGCCGCGGTCGGACTGGCCACCGCCCTGGACCGTTCCTGGTTGTTGGGTACGGGTCTGCTGACCCGGACCGGGAAGGGTCTGGCCGCACGCCTGGGGCTGGCCTACCCGCTGGACAAGGTGTTCCGGACCGCCCTGCTGGTGGGCATGTACGCGTTGATCATCTTCACCCTCACCTTCGTGGCCGTCTACGGCAAGGTCACGACGAACCGTCTGGGCACGATCACGAACCAGGTCGCGCTCGGGGCCGACGTGCTGGTCGACGCGAACCCGTCGGACCCGCCCTCTCCGGCGGCCATCGGAGCGAACGACGGCGTGGCGGACGTGCGGACCGTGTGGCGGGCCGCGCCACAGTTCACCGTCGGTGACGGGACCCGGCCGACCACGTGGCCGACCAGCGGAATGGACGAACCGCTCCTGGCCCGGGGTCGCCCGCACCTGACCGAACGGGCCGCCCGGTTCGCGACCGACGGCGACGTCTTCCGGGCGTTGCTGGAAGACCCGGGACTGATCGTCGTCGACAAGGGTTTCGGCGACACCACCGGTCTGTCGGCATCCGCGGGTGAAGCGGTCGGGGTCGGCACCGTGTTGCACGCCCACGACCCGGTGTCGGGCAACGACGCGAACTTCGAGGTGGTCGGCGTGACCGGCGCGGACCTCACCGGCGCCGGGTCCTGGATGTCGACCGACGCGTTGCGCAGCCTCGCCGGACCGGCCGCGTCGCCCACCCGGTTCTACGTGGGCACCGCACCGGGTGCCGACCCCGGTGAGATCGCGGCGATGCTGGATGCCGAACTCGTCCGCCACGGCGTCGACGCGACGGCGTTCTCCGAGCTCGTGTCCGATTCGATGGCGGTCGAGTTGGGGTTCCTGTCGCTCATGCAGCGGTACATGGCGATCGGGTTGGTGGTCGGGATCGCCGGTCTCGCGGTCGTCATGGTCCGTTCCGCCCGGGAACGACGCCGGCAGATCGGCATGCTGCGGGTGATCGGGTTCCCCCACGACACGGTGCGCGGCGCGTTCCTCGTCGAAGCGGTCTTCATCTCCGGCCAGGGCATCGCCACCGGCATCGGGTTGGGGTTGCTGTTCGCCTACCAGATGTTGTCGCGTGCCGCCGCGCTGGGTGGGGAGCGTCTGCCCTACGCGGTGCCGTGGCCCACCATCGGGTTGTTGGCGGTGCTGCCGTTCCTCGCGTCGGTCGCGGTGGCGCTCATCCCGGCCGCGCAGGCGTCGTCGGTGGAACCCGCCGAGGTGCTCCGTCTGGCCGAATGACCGG
>CAZVFF010000180.1:0-5457 GCA_964626395.1 uncultured Iamiaceae bacterium
CACCGGTCAACGCGGAACGGAACCCCTCCTCGTGGGTGCCGCCCTCCATCGTGGAGATCCCGTTGGCGAACGAGTGCAGCCCATCGGACTGGTAGCCGGTGTTCCACTGGAACGCGACCTCGACCTCGGAGGTGTCGTCGGCACCTTCGAAGTACCCCACCTTGGAGAACAACGCGTCCTTGGAACGGTTCACGTGTTTGACGAAATCGATGATCCCGCCCGCGTACTTGAACTTCACCGGTTCCGGGTTCGCGCCGGGTCGCTGGTCGGTGAAGACGATCTCCAGACCCCGGTTCAGGAAGGCCATGATCTGGAAGCGTTCCAGCATCGTCTGGGCGCGGAACTCGACCGATTCCATGATCGTCGGGTCCGGCCAGAACCGGGTGGTGGTCCCGGTGCGGTCCCGTGGCGCCTTGCCCACGTCGGCGAGCTTGTTCTGGATCTGCCCACCCTTGGCGAAGTCCATCGCCCAGTGCCGTCCGTTGCGGTCGATCTCGACCTCGAAACGGTCCGACAGGGCGTTGACGACCGACACGCCGACGCCGTGCAGACCACCGGAGACCTTGTATCCGCCGCCGCCGAACTTGCCGCCGGCGTGCAGGACCGACACCGCGACCTCGGCGGTGGACATGCCCTTGTACTTGGGATCCTTGTTCGGGTACGGCGCGACGGGGATCCCGCGCCCGTCGTCGGAGACCTCACAACCACCGTCGGGCAGGATCTTCACGTCGATCCGCGTGCAGTGGCCGGCCATGGCCTCGTCCACGGAGTTGTCGACGACCTCCCAGACCATGTGGTGCAACCCGGTCGGGCCGGTCGATCCGATGTACATGCCCGGTCGGTGCCGGACCGCCTCGAGACCCTCGAGGACGGTGATGTTGTCCGCACCGTAGGAATCGGACGTCTTGGTGGTGGAACGGGCCAAAACGGCGCCTTTCACGAGCAGTGGACGGAACGGGTGGTCGTCGATGTCCCGACGTGCGCCCGCATCATCGTCCGACCCGCGAAAAAGCGCGGAACCGTTGGGGCGCAGCCTCGACCACGATGCCTCCATCCTACCAGCCCGGAGGGACATCGAAGCGGTTCATTCCGGCCCCGGGAGCCCCGCGGGCCGGGGGGGGTGGACCGGTCCCGGCAACGGTCCGGGTCAACCGGCGGGGCGGACCTTCACGACCAGTTCGGACACCCCTGCGTCGGGCACCAGTTCGGCGATCCGGTCCAGCACCATCCGGCGTTGCCAGCGGAACTGCGACGCCCACGCCGAACCGTCCACCTCGACGTGCAGCCGTCCGTCGACGAGCCGCCCGGGACGGCAGTGCTGCGCCGCGACGGCGCCGACGAGATCCACCCAGCACTCGGCGATCCTGGTCACGACCGGTACGGGCGGCGCCCCCAGACCGGCCAGGAGACGGTCCAGGTCGCGTCCCACCGTGCCGGGCGGGCGGGCGTCGACGTCGTCGCGCCGCAACGGGATCGGCTCGATGGCCACCCCACCATCCTTGCACCCGGGTGGGACACCCGGTCGAGCGCCGCCCGCCGCGGGGGAAACGACGACACACGGAATATCGGCCCCGACCCGGGACGTTCACCACCACGTACCGGGTTCGTCGAGCAACACCCGGCGTGCACGGAGGAGAGGATCGATGATCACCAGACAGACGCTGAAGTTCGGGTTCCTGATCGGACTCGTGGGCGGCGGGACGATGGCGTTGTTCGCCATGGTCGCCATGTGGGCGTCCGGACACGGTTTCTTCACCGTGGTCAACCTGTTCGCCCACACCTTCTGGGGTGACGCCCCCCTGGACGGCGAGTTCGTCCTCGCGTCGTTCCAGCTGGGCCTGCTGATCCATCTGATCGTGTCCACGATCGTCGGGACGATCATCGCCGTGCTGGTGGAACGCGGGTCCCTCGACGTGGGCGCGATCATGCTGCTCGGTCTCGGGGTCGGCGCCACCGTCTGGGTCGTCCAGGCGTTCGCGTGGTCCGCGATCGACGACGAGGCGCAGAGCACGTTCACCCCGTGGATCCTCGCGACCGCCCACATGGTGTTCGCGCTCGGAGCCGCCGGGTTCCTGAACTGGTTGAAACGTCGGGAGAACGTGGCCACCGCCCAGGAGGCGTTGTTGCAGGCCGAGGCCGCCGCCGCATCCGCGTCCGACGGGTTCGTCGCACCGCGACCCACCCGGGCGGGATTCTCCCGCACCCTGGGCGACGCGCGGGCCCACTCGACCGGCACCGACAGCTGAACCATCGGCGGAGGCACATCCGGGGGATCAGTCGCGGGCAGACCCGCTGGGCGGGCCGCCACCGGCGTCCGCCGGCGGTTTCGACGGGCCGATGATGATGCGCGACGCCCGATCCCAGGTCAGGTAGTTCCACGCCCAGGACGCCAGCACCGACGCCCGGTTCCGCATGCCCAACAGGGTCACCAGGTGCAGCACCAGCCAGGCGAACCAGGCGACGACCCCGCGCAGTTTCAACCCGATCGGCAATTCGGCCACCGCGGCTCGGCGGCCGATGGTGGCCATGATCCCCCGGTCGACGTACCGCAACGGCCCGGTGGGGCGCCCGGCCTCGACGGCCAGGATCGACCGCGCGGCGTGGCGGCCGCTCTGGATCGCCGGTTGGGCCAGTTGGGGCAGCGTGTCGCCCGGCGCGCCGGTCACATCGGGGATCTCGGCGGCGTCACCGATCGCCCAGAACCCGGGACGGTCGGGCACACCCAGGTCGGCGTCCACCACGATCCGCCCGCCACGACCGGGTTCGACCCCGAGCCGGGTCGCGACGCGTGTGGCGATCGACTGCGCCTGCACACCGGCGGCCCACACCACCGTGCGGGCCGGCACGTCGGTGCCGTCGTCCAGGCGCACACCGTCCGCGGTGACCTCGGCGACGCCGGTGGCCAGGCGTACCTCGACACCCCGGGCTTCCAACGTGTCGAGCGCGTGTCGTCGGGACGGTCCGGAGAACGCCCCCAACAACGCGGGGGCCTGTTCCACCAGCACCACCCGGGAACCGGCGACGGGCAGGTCCGGAAAATCGTGGCGCAGCACGTGGTCGGTCAATTCGGCCACGGCACCGGCCATTTCGACCCCGGTGGGGCCACCGCCGATGACGACGACGTCGAGAGCACCGTCGGCGAGGCCGCCGGTGACACCCGCCGCGGTTTCGAAGCTCGCCAGGATGTGGTTCCGCAACGCGACCGCGTCGGTCAGGGAGTAGAGGGCGTGGGTGTGTTCCGCCGCACCGGGGACCCCGAAGTGGTGCGCTCGGGATCCGGCCGCGACGACCAGGTGGTCGAAGCCGAGTTCGGTGCCGTCCACGGTCAGCACCCGCCGGTCCGGGTCCAGGTCGGTGACGGTGCCCATGCGCATGCCCACCCCCGGGTAGCGACGCAGCACCCCACGGGCCGGGTAGGCGACGTCCCCGCTGTTCAACCCGCAGGTGGCGACCTGGTACAGCAGCGGCAGGAAGGTGTGGAAGTTGTTCCGGTCCACGACGGTGACCCGCACACCCCCGCCTTTGGACAGCGTCTTCGCGCATTCCAGGCCGCCGAAGCCGGAACCGATGATCACCACGTGGGGTCGATCGTGGGGCCTCATGTGTTCCGAGGCTAGGAGGCCCCGACGCCGACCCCACCCCACGTTCCCGATGTCACCCCACCCCGCCCGGGTCGCCGCCGGTCGGTGGGGGCTGCGACGGATACGGGACGATTCGATGCCACGCCGGCGTCCGGCGCACCACCCCGGGGTCCGGAGTGGTCGTCGGGCCGGGCACAATGGGTCACCATGTTCGTCGACACGCCCGGTTCCACGATGTTCCGAACCGCGATCGGCGAGGCCGGGATGTCGTGGACCGCCGACGGGATCCACGCCATGCACCTGCCCGTGGAACGCCGTGCCGAGCTGCGGACGTTGCTCGAGACCGACGACGCCGGCCCGATCGTGCGGGTCGAGGATGCCCCCGAACCGGTACGCACCGTGGCGGCCCGCGTCGACGGACTGACCCGTGGCGCGGACGACACCCTGGGCGACATCCCGCTGGACCGGACCGGGGTGAGCGACTTCGCGTGGTCGATCTATTCGGCGTTGCGGCGGGTGCCACCCGGTGACACCGTCACCTACGGCGAACTGGCCCACCGGGCCGGCCACCACGGTTCGAACATGCCCCGCGCGGTCGGCCAGGTGCTCGGCCGCAACCCGTACGGCATCATCGTGCCGTGCCACCGGGTGATCGCCGCGAACGGACGCATCGGCGGGTTCTCCGCCCACGGTGGCAATCTGACCAAGATGCGTCTGCTGCGCGCCGAGGGTCGTGGGGAGGCCGCGGCGCCGATGCCCTACGACATCGCGGCCGGTGAAGCGTTCCTGCGGGCGGCCGACCCGTTGTTGGCGGGTGTGATCGACCGGATCCGGCCGATCCCCCGCATGCGGCTCGCGTCGTCGACGTTCGCCGGTCTGGCCGAGGCGATCGTCGGCCAGCAGGTGTCGGGGGCCGCGGCGACGTCGATCTTCTCGAGGTTGTGCCTGCTGTTCCCCCGTCCTCTCGACGGGCCGACCCCACAGGGGTTGGCGCGCCTCGACGACGCCGCGCTGCGGTCCGCGGGTCTGTCCGCGTCGAAGGTGGCCTCGTTACGGGACCTGACCGCACGGGCGCTCGCCGGCCGGGTGCCCGACCTGGACGAACTGGCGGGCATGGATGACGCCGAGATCATCGAGACGCTGACACCGATCCGGGGGATCGGGCAGTGGACCGTGGAGATGCTGTTGATCTTCCGACTGGGCCGCCCCGACGTGCTGCCCGTCGACGACCTGGCGGTCCGACGGGGCTACGAGCACCTGGCCGGGATCGACCACGTGACGCCCACGGAGCTACGCGCGTACGGCGAACGGTGGGCACCGTGGCGGAGCCTGGCGTCGTGGTACCTGTGGCGGGCGAGCGAACTGGACTGAACCCGATCCGCGGCGTGTGGGCGGGTCGACCGGGTCGTGGGCCCGGTCAGTAGCTGAACGTCAGGCTCACCGACCCGGCGGCACCGGTCCCACCCGGGTTGCCACCGTCCTCGCCACCGGCGGCACCCGTTCCGGCGGTCGCGGCCGAACCGGTGCCCTGCACGTGAGCGGAACCACTGCCACCTCCGCCGGCGTGCCCGCCGCCGTTGCCCGAAGATTGCGCGTTGCCACCGCCACCACCGCCACCACCGCCGAACCAGCCACCGCCACCACCACCGGCACCGCCACCACCGCCGCTGAACAAGCCGCCGTTGCCGCCACGGCCACCACGACCACCGTCGGTGTCCCGGGTACTCGACCCTGCGGGGTTCCCCCCGGCGGTTCCGGCCGTGCCGCTGGTGCCGGCGGCGCCGCCGGAGCCCACGGCGCCGGCGCCCCCACCACCGCCGCCGGACCCCGGCAGGCCGGACGGGCCGGCCAGCCCTGACCCGCCGGGCGTCCCCGC
>CAZVFF010000181.1:0-5447 GCA_964626395.1 uncultured Iamiaceae bacterium
GTAGCGCATGAAGTCCATCGCGGCGGCCTGTTCCACCGCGGAACCGGCGGTGGTGGCGTAGAAGGCACCGCCGGACACGGGTACCTGACCGGGTTCGACGATCCCCGGCATGGGCCCGAACCCGGGGACCACCGTCACGCTCTCCGACAGGCCCGACAGGTTCCCCGCCTCGATGTCCGACGCCGACAGGTCACCACCGAGGAACGCCTCGATCGTGGTGGCCGCCGTGGACGTCTCGATCGTCATGGCCGATTTGCCCTGGGCGAGGTTCAGGTACTGGTCGATGTTGCCCGGCGTGTTCGAGATCGGGGCGATCAGTCCGTCGTCGTACATCGCCTTCCACTCGGTGAGCAGCTCGAGCGCTTCGGGCGTGTCGAAGGTGGCCCGGGTGGCGTGACCGTCGTGTCCGTTGTCCGCGTCGACGATCGTCTGGCCGATCCCACCCAGGAACGTCTCGAAAAACCACGGGTTGATCGTCATCGACACCGGCCACTGCAGATCACCCGACCCGGCGGCATCCAGTTCCTCGGCCGTGGCACGCATCTCGGCGAGCGTCCCCGGAGCGACGAGCGGCACGCCCGCTTCCTCGAACTGTTTCTTGTTGTAGTAGAGCTGCGGGGTCGACACGAGCACCGCGCCGGGGACGAACCGTCCGCCCAGCGTGTAGAAGGCCTTCACGACCGGGACGATGTGGTCGAGCGGTACGACCCCCTCGTCGACGCACACGTCTCCCGGGATGATCGTGCCCGAGTCCATGACGAACTGGGCGAGCAGGTTCTCGACGTGGACGAGATTCGGGATCCGGTCGGGGATCGCCCGCGTGTACTCGGACACGACCTGCCGGTAGTCCACACCCTGATCGGCGGCCACGACCTCCACGCGGTCCTGGGAGACGTTGTAGTCGTCGACCGTCTCGATCATCACCTCCTTGGTGCGGCCCTGCAGACCGCCGTACCAGAAGTCGATCTGGACCGGCCCGTCCGCGTCGTCGAGCGCGTCGAGTGGACAGTCGATGTCGGGCCCGCCGTCCGGGGCTCCACGGTCGGATTCCTCCGCCGACGAGCCGCCGCACGCCGCCAGCACCACCGCACACGCGGCCAGCAACGTCCAGAGTCGTTTCACGCCGATCTCCTCACCGACACGGCTCGATGATGAACGCTCGCGACGCTGTCCGTCGCGGTGTGTTCAGAAATCGTTCTGTTCGTTGTAGTCGGCGATGGCCGCGGTCAGGTCGGCCTCGGCCGAGGCGACCGTGTCGGCCACATCGGCACCCTTGAACATGATCGCCTCCATCATCGACTGGATGATCCGGTCGTACTCCTGGAACGGGCCCACCAGCGGCCCGGTGTGATCGGCCGGGGCGGCGGCCAGTTCGTCGGAGGCGAGCTGCAGGGCCAGACCGGAGATCCGCTCGGAGAAGAACTTCTGCACGTCGGGTTCGTCGACGATCTTCGCGTTGCCCGACAGGAACGACCCCTCGGTCAGCCAGGTGACCTGCTGTTCGGGCTGGTTGATGTACCGGATGAAGTCCATCGCGGCGGCCCGGGAGGCCTCCGAACCCGCGTTGGTGACGTAGTACGCGCCGCCACTGAACGCGATCGGGGCCTTCTGCCCGGCGCCGGGCAGTGGACCGAAACCGATCACGACCTCGGCGCCGCCGTCGGCCAACGAACCCAGACTCTGGCTCTCGAGTTCCTCCGCGGACAGGCCCCCACCGAGGAAGTCCTCGATCGTGGTCGCCGCGGCGGACGTCTCGATGACCAGTGCGGACTTGCCCTGGCTGACGTTCAGGTAGTGGTCCAGTTGCCCGGGCGTGTTCGACACCTGCGCGATCAGCCCGTCGTCGTACATCGACTGCAGTTCGCCGAGCAGGTCGACGACCTCGGGGGTGTCGAACACGGCGCGGGTCGCCCGCCCGTCGTGGCCGTTGCCGTGGTCGACGACGTCGTGACCGGCCGCGGTCACGAACGCGTTGAAGATGCGTGGGCTGGCGACCGTGGAGATCGGCCACTTCATGTCGGGCAGGCCGGCGTCGGCGATCTTCTCCGCCGCGGCCCGCAGCTCGTCGAGCGTGCCGGGCGGTTCGGAACCCGCATCGGCCCGTTCGAAGGAGACCTGGTTGTAGTAGTCCAGCGTGTGGGCCAGGTTGACCGCGCCCGGGATGTAGGCGCCGTCGATCGTGAAGAACCGTTTCACGACCGGCAGGATGTCGTCGAGTGGCACCACGCCGTCGTCGGCGCACACCTCACCGGGGATGATCGTGCCCGAATCGACCAGGAACTGCGCCATGGCCGTGTCGGTGAACACCAACGCGGGGATCGCGTCGGGCATCGCCTGGGTGTACTTGGTGGTGATCGCGTCGTAGCCCTGGCCCTGATCGGCCGCGGACACCACCACCCGGTCCTGGGAGGCGTTGTAGGCGTCGACCATCGCCTGCATCGTCTCCTTGCCCTTGCCCTGCTGGTTCGCGTACCACAGGTCGATCTTCACCTTCTCACCCGATTCGGGCAGTGCGGACAACGGGCAGGTCGCGTTCTCCTGCCGGTCGGGCGCGGCCGAACCGTTCCCCGACGAACCACCGCCGCACGCCACGAGCACCGCGGCCAGACCCACCGCGCACACGACCGCCCCGAATCGTTTCGTTCCGGTTCTCATCGCGGTTCTCCTCTCTCCGACGGTCAGAAACCGTTCTGCTCGTTGTAGTCCACCAACGCCGCGGTCACATCGGATTGTGCTTTCGACACCGCGTCGGCGACGTCGGCGCCGGTGAACAGGATCGCCTCCATCATCGAACGGATGATGCGTTCGTACTCGTCGGCGGGGCCGACCATCGCGCCGGACCGGTCCTCGGGCACCGCCGCGATCTGTTCGGACGCGACCTGCAGGGCCATGCCCGAGATCCGGTCGGCGTAGAACTCCTGCACCTCGTCGGTCTGCGCGACCCGGTCGTCGGCGGAGATGTAGGACCCCTCGATCAACCACTTGACCTGTTGGGGGGTCTCGTTGACGAACCGCATGTAGTCCATCGCGGCGGCCTGTTGAACCTCGGATCCGGCGTTGGTGACGTAGTACGCGCCGCCGGTGACGGGCACCTGGCCGGGCGCGTCGACCCCGGGGAGCGGACCGAACCCGACGACGACGGTCGCGTCACCGGCGAGGCCGTCCAGGCTCTGGGACTGCAGGTCGTCGGTGCTGAGGCCCCCACCCAGGAAATCCTCGATGGTGGTCGCCGCCGCCGAGGTCTCCAACACCATCGCGGACTTCCCCTGGGCCACGTTCAGGTACTGGTCCAACTGGCCCGGCGTGTTCGACACCTGCGCGATCAGCCCGTCGTCGTACATCGACTGCATCTCGGTGAGCACCTCGACGGTCTCGGGCGTGTCGAAGGTGGCTTCGGTGGCGTGGCCGGCGTGCCCGTTGTCGTTGTCGAGGATCTGCACCCCCGCGCCGGTGACGAGCGCGTTGAACAGCCCGGGCGAGGGAACCAGCGACACCGGCCACTTCATGTCCGGCAGCTTCGCGTCCAGGATCGCCTCGGAATCGGTGCGCAGGTCGGCCAACGTCCCCGGTGCGGAGCGCTCCAGTCCGGCGTCGTCGAAGGACAGCTGGTTGTAGTACGTCATCGTCGTGGTCAGGTTGACCGCACCCGGTACGTACGCTCCGTCCAGGGTGTAGAAGTTCTTCACCACCGGGAAGATGTGGTCCATGTCCATCACGCCCTCGTCCGCGCACACTCCACCGGGGATGATCGTGCCCGAGTCCAGAAGGAACTGGGCCTGGGAGGAATCGGTGAACATCACGTTCGGCAACAGGTCGGTGCCGATCGCCTGGGTGTACTTGTTCACCATCTGCTGGGCGCCCTGACCCTGGTCGGCGTAGGACACCTCGACGACGTCCTGGGAGGCATTGTACGCGTCGGCGATCTGTTCCATGACCTCCTTGTTCTTGCCCTGCTGATCGCCGTACCAGAAGGTGATCTTCACCTTGCCCTCGGCCGTGTCGAGCGCCGACAACGGACACGCCACATCGGCGGCGTCCCCGGAGCCGCCGCCACTTCCCGACTCCGACGACGAGCCGCACGCGGCGAGCGTGGCGACGAGGACGAGCGCCGCGGCGAGGACGCCGGACCGACGAATCATGGATCCCATGGGTTGCTCCTGATCGATGTCGACGGTGCGGACGCAGCGCGCGTCCTCACCCCTTGACGGCTCCTGCGGTCAATCCTCGCACCAACTGACGCTGGAACACCAACAACACGATCAACACCGGCAACGCCACGATCAACGCGCCCGCGACACCCACGTTGTAGGTGGCCGGTTCGGCACCCGGCAGGTTCGACAACGCCACCTGGGCGGTCTGCCAGTCGTCCAGGGTCTGCACACTCTGGGGCCACAGGTACTGGTTCCAGGCGGTCAGGAACGACAGCACCGTGAACGCCGCGATCACCGGCCGGGCGAGCGGCACCGCCACGTGCCACAGGAACCGCATGTGCCCGAAACCGTCCAGACGCGCCGCGTCACGCAGGTCCGCGGGCACCCCGATGAACCCCTGGCGGATCAGGAACGTGCCCAGCGCGGTGGCCAGGAACGGGATCGTCAGGCCCTCCATCGAGTTCAACCAGCCCATGTCGGTGATGATCTCCACGTTCGGGATCAGGGTCACCTCGATCGGCAACATCAGGGTGGCCATGAACAACCCGAACAGGGTCTTCTTCAGTGGGAACTCGAGGAACGCGAACGCGTACGCGGCGAGCACCGAGGTGGCGACCTGGGCGACGGTGATGATGATCTTCATCACCGCGGAGAGGAACAACGCGCGCGACAGACCCCGGGACGTCGCGGCGGTCCAGAACACGTCCCACTGGATCGCCACCGGGTACATCGGGCTGCGGGCGTCGGAGTACGCGACCGGGGTGGACAAGGCCCGGACCACGGTGATGTACACCGGGAACAACACCACGACCGCCAGGAAGGTCAACAGCGTGTACCAGCCGGCCAGACGCCAGCCCCGGTGACGCGACGACCCGGCCGTGGCCCGGTCGGGCGCCTCGCCCAACGCGGCACCCGCCAGGGTCGGGTCGTCCAGCACGTCGACGCTCATGGCTCACTTCTCATAGTTCACCCGCTTGGACAACAACGCGAACTGCGCGGCGGTGATGATCACGGTCACCACGAACAACCCGATCGACATCGCCGCACCCGTGGACATCAACCGTGGGGAACGGTTCTGGGTGATCTTGTACACGAGCGTCTCGGTCGCCCCCGCGGGGCCACCCTGGGTGAGGATGTCGACCTGGGCGTAGGACTGCAGCGCGAACACCACCAGCACCACGATCAGGAACAACAACACCGGCGACAACAGCGGCAGGGTCACCTTGAAGAACCGCCGGATCGGCCCGTAGCCGTCGAGCGTGGCGGCCTCGAGGAGTTCCTCGGGGATCGCCTGCA
>CAZVFF010000182.1:0-2322 GCA_964626395.1 uncultured Iamiaceae bacterium
ACCGCGACGTGATGATCGGCGCGATCCGACGCCGGTACGAGCTGATCCCGTACCTGTACGGTCAGGCCCGCCGCACGGTGGACACCGGCCTGTCGGTCGTGCGCCCCATGTACCACGACCATCCCGAGGCGGCCGCGTACGACGCGCCGGGCCAGTACCACTTCGGTGACGACATGGTCGTGGCACCGGTGACCGATCCGGTCGAGGACGACGCGATGGCCCCGGTGCGGGTGTGGCTGCCCCGGGGCGACTGGTTCGACACGGCGCTCGGGTCACGGGTGGCGGTGGCCACCGACCGGGGCGCGTGGTCGACCGACCGGTATCTGCTGGACGAGGTGCCGGTGTTCGTGCCTGCGGGCACGGTCGTGCCGGGCCAGCGCGATGTGCGGCGTCTGGACACCCCCGCGTATCCGAACCTGGTGTGCACGGCGTACCCGGGCGCGGACGGCGCGGCCCAGGTGTACGAGGACGACGGTGTGTCCACCGGCCACCTGCGTGGCCGGTCGGTGCGCACGGCCCTCACCCAGCGGGTCCGGGCCCGGACCCGGGCGTTGTCGATAGGCCCCGCCGAGGGTTCCTACCGGGGTTGGCTGCGCCGCCGCCCGGTGGAGGTGCGGTTCGTCGCCGAGGCGCCACCGCGCTCGGTGACCGTGGGCGACCGTGATGTGCCGTTCTCGACGGTGCCGGCCGACGGGCATTGGTCGTTCGACGCACGGGCGGCCACGGTCGTCGTCCGCCTCGCCGCGGTGGACCTGCGGGCGGAGACGACGGTGACCGTGGGCCGGACGCCCGCGAAACGCCGGGCCGTTGCCGAAGCGCTGCTCGACGGCTACCCGGGGCTGCACCGACGCATCGTCGCGATCGCCGACGCGACCCGTGCGCTGGTGGGCGACGAGAATCGTCGGATCATGCGGCTCGCGCAGATCCCGGACCGGATCGAACGGAACCCGGAGGTGCTCGCCGAGGAGCTGACCGGCCTGCGCAACGACCTGGCAGAGGTCGACGGGATCATCACCGCGGCCATCGCCGAACACACCGCCTTGGAGACACTGAACCCGCTGGATCCACCCCGCGCCACGACGTGGCTGCGGACCGCGCAGCGACTCGTCGCCACGACCCGAGGCCAGTTCCCCGTCTGAACCGGCGTGTCGGATGTCCAGCCGGGCGTATCGGGACGCGCCCGGGGGCCACACGACGGGCGCGCCCGCGGGCGCCCCGAACCACGGGGTGGTTCAGCTGAGCACGGCGATCGCGATGCCGGTGATCGAGATCATCGTGGCGATGATCCAGATGATCTGGAAACGCATCGCTCGTTCACTGCGGGCCTGCCCCTCGGCGATGATCGCATGCGTGTCGGCGGCGAGCTCCCTCATCTCCGCCTTGACATCGGCCAGATCGGCCTCGATCCCGGCGAACCCGGTGGCCATGTCGGTCCTGACCCGGGCGAGCCGATCGATCATGTCGGTCCGCACCCCCGCCATCTCGATGTGCAACTCGGCACGAAGCGACGAGAGCTGCGCGTCGACGTCCTGGTTCGAGAACAGCTCCATCATCAGATCGGCCTCCCGTGCACCGGCGAGTTCGGCCAGTTCACCGTGGACCAGACGACGGTTCGCGTCGTTGCTCGATATCGATTCTCTCCCTGCTCTCCACCTGCGTCCTCGCATGCGACGCGCTCGGATTCGGTCAACAGGAGAGCCGACGACACACGGGCCTCGAACGTGTCCCGAGCATCGTGCCACGCTGCAGGGACACCGAGAGCACCCGCCCCGGCGGGCCGCTCGCCCGAGCCCCCGGCGGGAACCGTCGATCCACCTGCCGACCCCCGATCCACCGGAGGCGCCCGCGGGCCACTCGGTCGGCTCGATCGGGACCGGCCGAGACCCGAACCCGACCCGGGGACCCGACCATTATGAGAGTCGCTGTGACACTGGACCACCGGATCCCACCGCAGGGTCCCCGCGCCCGAGGACGCGTTGCCCGGCGCCTCTTGCGCAGGTCAGTCGGCGCGATCGGGGCGCGCCAGGTCGGCGGCCCGGGAGGTGACCAGTGCGCCCAGGGCGCGCTCGACCTCCTGGGCCAGGATCAGCCCGGTCATCTCCCCCAGTACCGGCCGCAACGTGCCGAGTGTGCCCACGAGCCGTTCCCGTCCCGCCTCGGTGCCCAGGTCGGCCCGCCAACGGTCGGCCAGGTGGTCGATGGTCTCGTCGACGGCCCGCCCGACCCGTTTGCGCAGCACGTCACGGATGTGGCCGGCGTCCTCGACGTCCATCCCCGCCCCGCGCAACTGCAACGCCGCATCGACCAGTCCGGGGCTGGGCA
>CAZVFF010000182.1:2332-5421 GCA_964626395.1 uncultured Iamiaceae bacterium
TGGCGCGGGTGTAGCCGGCATCGGCCAGCTCGGCCAGCACGCCCGGACCGGGTGTTCCCACCAGGTCGCGCAGTTCGTCGAGCGACACGGTGCGGGGCCGGTCCTCGGACCAGGGCGCACCGAGCACGGCGTCGATGCCCAGCCAGGAAGCGACGGTCCCGGCCGGGTCGTCGTTGTCGACCAGGTCGCGGATGGTCGCCAGGTTCAGGCCACGATCCCGCAGGTCGACGATCAGGGCGATCCGTTCCCGGTGGGTGTCGTCGTAGCGACGTTCGCGGCCGACCTTGGCCGGTTTCGGGATGAGTTTCTCGGACTGGTAGTAGCGGATGGTCCGTTCGGTGACGCCGGTGACCGCCGCCAGTTCGGCCAGCGTGTACCCGGTGTCGACCCCGTCGGCGTCGCCGGATTCGTCGTGGTCGGCCATGTTCCCAGTCAAGCAGATCGTCGGCGACGGGTGACAGCAATCACTGTCATGATATGTTGACAGTGTTCACTGTCAGTCGGAAACTGGTGTTCCATGACGACCACGGCCCTCGACCCGCAAGCGGCACCCGCGTCGACCACCGCGGACCCGGTTCGTCCGACGTGGCGGGGCTGGATCCACCGTGTGGGCGCGCTCGGCTTCGTGCCGTTGTTCGCGTTCACCATCGCGTTCGCCCCCACCACGGGTAGCCGGGTCGCGGTCATCGTGTATGCGCTGGGGATCACCACCATGCTGGGTGTGTCCGCGGTGTACCACTCCGGGCGGCTCGGGCCCCGTGCGGTGGCCTGGTTCAAACGGATCGACCACACCACGATCCTGGGCGGGTTCGCCGGCAGCTACACCGCGATCGCGGTCCTGGCGTTGCCCCCCGACGCGGCCCGCCGACTGCTGGTGTTCATCTGGGTGGCGGCCGCCGTGGGTGCCGCGATCCGCATGGTGTGGCTGCGTGCCCCGTACCCGGTGGTCGCCGCGGTGTACGTCGTGGTCGGCTGGGGTGCGCTGCTGGAATGGTCGGCGCTACTGCACGGCTTGTCCGGCGTGCAGTTCGGATTGTTGTTGGCCGGCGGGCTCGCCTACACCGCCGGGGCGGTCGTGTACGCGCTGCACCGGCCGAACCCGTGGCCCGCCACGTTCGGCTACCACGAGGTGTTCCACGCGCTGGTGATGGTCGGGGTGCTGTGCCACTGGCTGGTCGTGGTGGGCCTGCTCCTCGGCGCCCGCTGACACAGACACCGACCACGGCGCGCGGCCCTCCGAAGGGCGGTTGGGGCATCCCGGGAACGTGGGTACGCTGCGGGCATGCACGCTGATCCGCTCGTGTCGACCGGCACGCTCCCGGCGCGCACCCGGACGGATCGGCCGACCGCCACGGGGGTCATGGAACCGACGGTGTGAGCGGCCGGCGGGCCGTGGACGGCACGGGGCTCCGGCGATGATCGTCCACCATCTGTTCGTGGCGCTCGCCGCACTCGGTGCCGCATGCTGCTTCGCGGTCTCCAACGTCATCGAGCAACGCAAGGCGGCCCAGGCTCCGGCCGAGACCGCGTTGCGACCGGCACTGTTGTGGCACCTGGCCCACCAGCCGATCTGGTGGCTGGCGATCCTGGTCGACGCGGGCGGCTACGGGCTGCAGGTGCTGGCGCTCGCGTTGGGCACGGTCGTGTTCGTCCAGCCGCTGATCGTGTCGTCGCTGGTGTTGTCGCTCGTCTTCGGCGCGGCGGTCGGTTCCCACGTCCTGTCCCGCGCGGATCTGGCCTGGGCCGGGTTGTTCGTGGTGTCGCTCAGCGGGTTCCTGATCGCTGCGAACCCGGGCGAAGGTGTGGCGAATCGGCCGTTCGACGTGTGGCTGTGGGTGTTCGTCGCGCTCGGTGTGGTGATCGCGGTGTGCGTGGTCGCGAGCCGTCGGCGGTCCCGCCGGGCGCTGGCGTTGGCGACCGGGGCGGGGGTGTCCTTCGGGGTGTCCTCCGCACTGACCAAGGGGTTCGCCGATCGGTTGGGCTCGAGTGGCCTCGGGGTGTTCGCCCACTGGGAGGTGTACGCACTGGCGGTGGTGCTCACCGGCGGGTTCCTGTTGATGCAGAGCGCGTTCCAGGCCGGTGACCTGCGCGCGGCGTTGCCGGCCGTCGAGCTCGGTGAACCGGTGATCGCCGGTCTGCTCGGTGTGGTCGTGCTGCACGAGTCGCTGGACGTGGCCGGCCCGTTCGCGGTGGCCGTGCTGGCGGTGACGGTCGCGGGCATGGCCCTGAGCGCGGCACGGCTGGCGCACTCCGCGGCGCGGTCCACCGAGCGCAACGCCGCGATGGCCGCGCCGGGCCGGGACGCGGCGCGCGACGCGACGTCAGAAGTGGTCGCGCAACGGCCCGACACGGACGCCTGAGCCCAGCCCGTCGGCGAGCAACGGCAACGCGGCCAACGTGGCCCGCCACGACCCGGGTGCCGACGTGCAGTCCGAGTCGTGGAGCAGGATCGTGCCACCGGGCCGCAGCTGGTCCAGCACCCGGGACGCCACGGTCGTACCGGTTTCGCCGGCCCGCCAATCCTCGCCCCAGGCGCTCCACAGCACCGGTCGCAACCCCAGTCGCCGAGCGGCGACCACGGTGGCGAGCGACAGTTCCCCGTAGGGCGGCCGGAACCATTCCGGACACCGCCCGGTGAGGTCGCCGAGCGTTTCCACGCCGTCACGCAGGTCGCGCCACACCGCACCCGGGGTGCGTAACAGGTGGGACCGGTGGACATCGCCGTGCAGTCCGATCTCGTGGCCGCGGGCGGCGATCCCGGCGGCGACGTCGGGGGCGGTCCGGGCCATGGAGCCCAGCAGGAAGAACGTGGCGGTCCAACCGAGTCGGTCGAGTTCGTCCAGGAACAACGGGGTGGATTCGGCATCGGGACCGTCGTCGAAGGTGATCGCCACGTGGCCCGGGCGGCCGATACCCCGCAGACGCGGCATCAGCACCGATGTCGGTCCGCGCAGCCAGGTGGCAGCGGGGGCGACGTGCGCCGCGGCACCCGCCGCCACGATGCCGGCCGCGACGCGTGCCCGGTTCACGCGGACCGTTCCCATGTTCGGGAAACGTCCGTACCGGTGTCGTGACGCGCTGTGGCAGCG
>CAZVFF010000183.1:0-5380 GCA_964626395.1 uncultured Iamiaceae bacterium
CACGACTCGAACATCGCGCTGCATCCAGCAAGCACCCGCAACCCGTTTCGAACCTCGGGACATGTTCGAGTCGACGACTCGAACATCGCGCTGCATCCAGCAAGCACCCGCACGCGGCGGGCGATACGGGCATCGGGACGACGCGGATCGCCGCGGCACCGCGCACGATACGCGGCGACCGACACGGGTCCGCTCAGGTGGTGTCGGCCGGTCGGGAGTCACCCGGGCCGTGGTACGCCTTCATGTCCTCGACCCGTCCCTCGTCGTCGAAGGTCATCACGTCGATCGCGCTGATGACCCTCCGGTCCCCATCGTGGTTCAGGTGGATGTCGAAGGCCATCGCCGCCGCAGCCCCGTGGGACGCGCGGATCGGCGCGACCAGCTCGAGCCGTTCGACCACGCCGACCGCGCCGGCGTAGAACGCGTCGATCGCTTCACGTCCGGCGACGATCCTGGCCCCGCCGACGGGATCCTCGATCCGGGCGTCATCGGCGAACAGCGCGGCCAGTGCGGCGCCGTCGTGCACGTTGAAGTTGTCGATGTAGGCCTGCAGCGTGGCACGCATGTGGGCTTCGGTCGGCACGGGCGTCTCCGTATCGTCAGTGGTCCGCCGGCCCAGTGTGGCCCAGACGGGCACACGGTCGGTGATGTTCTGCGTGATCCTCGCCGAAGCCGACCGCACGTCCCGGAGACCAGCCCGCACCGGGACGATGGGGGCGCGTCTGGGGACGAGGTGGCCGGCGTGCGGGTCGGCTCAATCCGTGCCCGGGGCGATCGCGTACTGGATCTCGGGGCTGCTCTCCCCGATCCGGATCTCCAGTTCGCGTGGACGCACCGTGTAGGTCGTGTCGCTCGCGTCGGTCGATCCGGGCAGTACCGCGTTGAAGGCGTCTCCGTTCGGAGAGGAGTGGGCGGGCAGCCATTCCGACCACGCCCCGTCGCTGTTGCGATAGCCGATGTAGTGGTAGGTGCCATCGCCCGGGTCCCGGCAGATCGCGACCTTGGACGCGTCGGTGTGCAACCCCGTGACCGCTTCGGTGTCCCGCCGTCCACACGTCTCGATCGCCCAGTTCGTGGGCGCCGGCCAGTACCCGGCGAGGGCTGCTGCTTCGACCGGGTCCGGTTCGGACCGGGCCGTGTCCTCGATGATCGGTCCGTCACCCGTGGACGCGGCAGTGACCCCCGTTCCACCGGTGTCGGCGGGTACGGCGGTGGGCCTTTCCGAGGAGTCCGAACGGGTGACGAGCAGCACCGCGACCACCGCGACGATCACCACAAGGGGCACACGCGACCCCGAGGGCGGCCCACAGGCCCGGGGATCGGCTCCGGCCGGCCGCCACGTGGGCCGGTGGCGCCCCCGCGGGCGGCGTACCCACGGGTGGTGGGACGTAGCGGATCGTCGGTTCGGGAAGCGGCACGGTCACGGCCGTCCCCTCGACCGGGGTGTCGGCGATCGAACGCGTCGGCGGGCGTCCGGACCGATCGGGTGGCACACCGCCCGTGTGACGGTACGTGCGCTGTCCCGGCGCCGTTGGCACCACAGCCTGGGGAATCACAGCCGACGGAGCAACGGTTCCCATCGCACCGGCGACAGCGGTGCCGCACTCCGGGCAGAAGTTCAGTCCCGGTTCGACCCGGCTGCCACAACTCGCGCACTTCATCGTGTCCCTCCCACGGTTTCGTCCACCGGTTCTACCAGCTGACCGGGGGCCCGGATCGGTTCCCCACGTTGCAACCCGGCCGGTGCGGCCCCCGGGCCCGGCGACCGTTGTCGCCGATCCGCGGCGGACCCGACACGGGGGCGCTGTGGAGGTCGCCGTGTCGCGTCGCATCGGCAGTCACGAGTCGACGTTCTGCGAACAGGATCGGGTCGTGGCTGGCTGAACAGCTTCGAAGAACCGCCGCCGGGTGACCACCGTCGGCGAGCGGCCGAGCGCGGACCAGAGGTGTGCAGGCCGTCGGTAGGATCGGTCATCGTGCCCACAGCCGACCGAACCGACACCGGCACGAAACTCGGCAAGGACGCGTTGCTCGACGCGGCTGCACGCCTGTTCGACGAGGTCGGCGTGGATGCGGTGTCGATCAACGAGCTCGTGCGCGCGAGCGGTCATCGCAACCGTTCCGCGGTGAGCTACCACTTCGGGACCCGCGACGACGTCGTCCGTGCGGTCGCCGAACGGTCGATGACCGCGCCGGACCGTCGCCGTCACGAACTACTCGACGAACTCCTCACCGCGTCCCCGGATCCGACGCTGACCGAACTCGCGACCGTGGTGCTCCAACCGTTGTCCGAACAGTTCGCCACCCTCGAGGGTCGGCGCCACCTGCGGTTGTTGGACCAGCTCCTCGGGCATCCTCGGCTGCTCGCCACCGCGCAGCAGGTGTTGGCGGGGAACTCGAGTCTGGAACGGACCGCCGGGCTGGTTCGCAGCCAGCTCGACCACCTGACACCCGAGTTCCGGCGCGAACGTCTGGAGTTGCTGGTGACCTTCGTGATCCACGCCTACGCCGAACAGGCGAGCCTGCTCGACGACGAGGCACCGTCACGTCCGCCGCTGTCCACCGACGAATTCACGCGGCACATCGTCGGTCTGGTCGTCGCGATGGTGGGCGCCCCGTCACCCTGACCGTCCCGGGCGAACGGCCGGCGGTTCAGCGGCCCACCAGGGACGGGTCGGTCGATTCACCGGTGTCGGGTCCGGGCGGCTCGCCATCCGCATCGCCACTTTCCGCTTCGGTCTCGCCGGTACCGCCCCCGCCGGCGTCATCCGCCTCGGAACCCACTGCATCGGCGGCACCGCCACCGACGTCGGTCGCACTGATGTCAGACCCACCGACGTCGGCGCCACCCCCAGCTGCACCGGCCCCGTTGGAGTCGGCTCCGCCCGGGTCGCACACCACGTCCTCGCCGTCCCCGTCCACGAGGGTTCCGGAGTCGGGATGCCCGGCGCCTTCGATGCTCAGGTTCGGCATGATCCGATCGAGCCATCCCGGCACCCACCATCCGGCCGGGCCGAGCATCCGCATGACGGCCGGCACCAGGAACAAGCGCACGACGACGGCGTCGACGAACACGCCCACGGCCAGGCCCAGGCCGATCTGTTTCACCATCGGGGACGGGTTGGACACGAACGCCACGAACACCGCGAACATCACGAGCGCGGCAGACATGATGACCCGTCCGGTGGTCGCCAACGACCGGGTCACGGCGTCGCGTGGGTCGCCGGTCTCGGCGTGGTGTTCCTGCATGCTCGACATGAGGAACACCTCGTAGTCCATCGACAGGCCGAACACGATGGCGAAGACCAGCAGCGGCACGAACGACACGATGTCCACGCCGGCGTCCATGCCGATGAGGCTGCTCCCCCATCCCCACTGGAACACGGCGACAAGTACGCCGAAGGTCGCGGCGATCGAAACCAGGTTCATCACGACCGCCTTGATGCCGATCAGCACCGACCGGAACACGAGCAGCAGCAACAGGAACGCGCCGCCCAGCACGGTCCCCATGAAGGGTGCCATCGCGTCGCCGATGGCGTTGTCCAGGTCGATGATCGTGGCGGTGAGTCCGCCGACGTGGACCGCACCGTCCAGTTGTGTGCCGTGCAACGCCGCCGGGACGGTCGTGTCGCGGATCGTGCGGACCAGGTCGCTGGTGGCGAGGTCGTCGGGCCCGGTGGTGGGTTGCACCTGGATCACGAACGCGGACGGTTCCGAGGTGTCGTCGGGTAGCGGCGGGCTGACCCGTTGCACGCCCGGTGTGTCGGCCAGCGCCGCGGCGAGGCCCTGCGCGGTCGCGGCCGCCCCTGCGAGGCCGTCACGGTCGAGCGGGTCGCTGCCACCTCGGGCGACGACGATCAGGGGACCGTTGACCCCGGGTCCGAACCCGCGGGCCAGGGTGTCGTACGCCTGGCGTTGGGTCATGTCGGTGGGCACGGCACCGTCGCCGACCCAGCCGGTCTGCAGGTCGCGCACCGGTGCGATCAGCACCCCGACGATCAGCACGGCACCCAGCGCGATCAGCACCGGGTGGTCGGTGACGGTGCGGGCCAGCGCCGCGAACGGCCCGCTCGACGCCGGGCGGGTCATGGGGACGGGTTCGCCACGGCGCCATTCGAGCAGTCGGTGTCCGACGGCTCCGCCGAGGGCGGGGACCAGGGTCGTGGCCGCGGCGACGAGGATGAGGACGTAGAACGCGGCGGTGATCCCCATCTGGCTGATCATCGGGACGCCGACGATCAACAGGGCGATCGTGCCCAGCCCGATGGTGACCCCGGCGAACACGACGGCCCGACCGGCTGTCGACATGGCGGTGCCCATCGCCCGGACGGGGTCGTGGCCGTCGTCGAGTTCGCCGTAGGCGCGGGTGAGGATGAACAGCGTGTAGTCCACCCCGATGCCCAGGCCGAGCATCGTGCCCAGGGTCGGGCCGACGTCGGGGACGGTGAAGACGTTCTCGAGCAGTCCCATCAGACCGGTGGCGACCATCACGCCGATCACGGCGGTCAGGATCGGCAGCACGGCGATGAACACCGACCGGAACACGACGAGGAGCAGCACCAGGGCCACGGCAAGGCCGATCAGATCCGCGTAGTCCGACAGGGTGGACGTCGGCGGGTTCTGGTCGCCGACGAGGTCCCCGCCGAAGTGGACCTCCAGGCCGGCGTCGGCCGAGTTCGCCGACGCGGCCTGCAGCGTGTCGAACGTGCCGGCGTCGAGGTCGTCGGCGTCGTCGGAGAACAGCACGGTGCCGTACGCGATGGTCCGGTCGGCGGACACCTGGCTGTTGAGCAGTTCGGTGGCCGGGGCGAGCGGGTCGCTGACCGATGCGACACCGTCGACGGTGCCCAGGTTGGCGACGGTCTGGCGGATCGCGGCGGCGTGGTCGTCGACGGTCTCATCTTCGGGGGCTTCGAACACGACCACGGCGCTGGTGCCGGCCAGTTGCGGGAAATTCTCGGCCATCACGTCGAGGGCCTGTTCGGAGTCGGATCCGGGGACCGAGAACCGGTTGAGGGTGCGGCCGCCCCACAGCGACGACGCGACGGTGAGTCCGACGGCGAGCAGGATCCACGTGGCGACGACGACCCGGTGGTGACGGGCGCAGGTTCGGCCGAGATTTTCGAGCATCGATCGTTCCTTTCACCGTGTCTCGGCTTGTTCCGGCGTGTTCCGACGCCGGCGGTGGATGGTCTGTCGTCGGGTGTCGGGCTGGTCGCCGGCGCCGAGGGTGGACGGTCGGTTGTCGGGCTGGTTGCCGGGGCGGGCCGTTGACGGCCGGTCAGTTACCGGACTGTCCGGCGGGCGCCGCTGCGGTCTCTGGCGTGGGCGGGGTCACCGGTTTCTCCGGAGTGGTCGGGGTTCCGGGTGTGTTCGGCGC
>CAZVFF010000184.1:0-5350 GCA_964626395.1 uncultured Iamiaceae bacterium
AGTTCGGCCCGGGTCGCCGCACCGGTCCAGACGTCGGCGATGTCGGCGTCCACGACGCTGCGGGCCGACGCGATGATCAACCCGCCGATGACCAGTACCGGGGTCATCACCGCCATGCCCCACCGCAACCCCCAGGTGTCGCCGACCCAGCCGACCAGCGGCAGCACGACCAGCCCGGGCAGGATGAACAACGCCCCGATCGAGAACCCGATCGCCCGGGCCCGGGCCGGGATCGCGAGCGACAACGCGGCGAGCACGCCCGGCCCGACGATCGCCAGGCACGCCACCAGCCCGGCGTTCGCGGCGACCGCCACGCCCACGTTCGGCGCGGTGGCGAACACCAGCGCCAGGACCGCACCCACCCCGGCCGCCCAGCCGATCATCGTGAACATCTTCGCGACCGACTCGTTGGCCTGTCGGGTGGCGACCCGGGCGCCGACGGCCAGGCCGATCAGGTGCACGACGAGCACCGGAACCGACACCCACCCCCGGGCCCAGGTGTCCAGCCCGAAGGTGCGGTCGTACTGCAACGACGCGATCGACCCGAACCCGATGATCGAGGCCGCCAGGAACGGCAACGCCGCGAACAGGCGCCGCAGCGTGCCGATCTTCCACACCATGCGGTACGCCTCGGCGTACGACGGGGGTTGTTCGTCGACGGCCATCGCCTCGGCGTCGGCGGAGATCCCGGCGGCTTCGCGTTCGAACCGTCCCCGGACCGGTTCGCGCAGTTTCAGGCCGGCGACCACCAGCAACGCGACCGGGATCCCGAACACGATGAAGGGCACCCGCCATCCGAACGCGGTGGCCAACCCGGCCCCGGCGAGCACGCCGAACAACTGGCCACCCACGTTGCCCAACTGGTGGGTGGCGTACACCCGGGGGCGCACCTCGATCGGGTACCAGTCGGCAAGCAGCGAGTTGTGGGTGGGGAAAACCACGGCCTGGCCGATCGAGGTGCCACAGCGCACGAGTACCAGCATCACGACGGTGACCGCGAGGCCCGTCGACATCGAGAACGCCGCCCACACCGCCGCGCCGACGAGCGCGATGCGGACCCGGTTGGCCCGGTCGGCCGCCCACGCGATCGGCACGGTCAACAGCAGGCCCATGCCGCCGCCGATCGCGGTGACCAGCAGGATCCCGGTGTCGGTCAGATCCAACGCGTCGCGGATGTCGGGCAGCAGGATCCCGTAGGCGGCCTGGTCGGCGGCGTCCATGAACGCGAGGCCCGCCAGGATCGCCAGCGGGTACAGCGACACCCCGGCGAAGTTCTTCGCGGTGCGTGCGGTGGTGGAGTCGGTCACGGGGCACCACCCGGATCGGTTCCGGTCCCGGCCCCGGTCCGGTCCCCGGGGTGGTCGGTGCCATGGTCGGAACCGGGTCCGCCCCCGACGAGCAACGGCGGTTCGGCCGGTTCGTCGGTGGCTCCGAGGCGTTCGCCCCGGAGCGACGGCAGCTCGAGGTCGTGGCGTTCGGCCAGTCGTGCCGCGGCGCCGTCACGCAGCCGGAACACGAGCTCGGCCAGACCGCCGGGCAACAGCAGCAACACGCCGAGCACCCCGACGGCGCTGGGCAGCAGCTGCCACGACGACGGCAGGAACCACGTGCCGCCCTTCGCGAAGATCGCGCCGATCACCGCGCCGGTGAGCGACCCGACGCCGCCGACGACGGCCGCGGTGAACACGGCGACGCTCTCGGTGGCGGTGTACGGCGTCTCGGTGTACTGCTGGGAGATCACCACCAGCAGACACCCGCCGACCCCGGCGAGGAACCCCGAGATCGCGAACGCGCTGAGCTTGGCCCGCAACAACCCCACGCCGTAGGCCTGCGCGGCCTGTTCGTTGCCGCGCACCGCACGCAGCACCCGGCCGGTGTGGGAGTTCCTGATGCCGTGGACGGCGACGAGTCCGATGAGCGCGGCGATCACGCACACGGCGTACATCCACCCCTCGGTGTCCAGCTCGATCGTGCCCAACAGCGCGGGTCGGTCGATGCGACCGTTGGGGATCCAGGAGAACACCGCCCGGTTCAACAGGTACCCGGTGGTGGCGAGCGCGAACGCGAGCGTCGCGACCGCCAGGTGGAAACCGCGCAGCCGCAGGCTGGGCAACCCGACGACGGTGGCGACCACGGCGGCGCACACCCCGGCGAACAGGACCGCCGCGAGCAGGTCCCATCCCCAGGTCGAGATCGCGACCGCGCCGGCCACCCCGCCGACGGCGGCGAACGCCATCTGGCCCAGCGACACCTGCCCGGCCCAGCCGGTGAGCACCACGATCGACAGGGTGATCAGCGTGAAACACGCGACGGTCGCGGCTTTCTGCTGGTCGGCGGGCCCCAACCACAGCCCGAGCCACACCAACACCCCGAGGCCGGCCGCGACGCCACCCCAGCGCACGGTGACCGCCGCGGGCAGACGCGACAGCGTGTCGGGCAGTCGTCGCGGGTCGTCGGCGGTGCGCCACGTTGCGGTGGCGTCGGTGTCGACACGTCGACGCCCGACCCGTTTGAAGATCAGGCCGACGAACACGACGACGGCGTAGATCACGTACACCAGCGCCGGGTTGTCGGTCGCGTGCCAGGCGACCGCCTGTTCGAGCACGCCGAGTGCGACCGCGCACGCCGCGACCGCCGGCAGGTTCGCCGCCCCGACCAGGATCAGCGCGGTCAACGCGGCGATCAGCGACGTGATCGACATCGTCGAGTTCAGTGGGATCCCCAGGATCGACGCCCGCAGGAACACGCCCAGGTACGACAGCACCGCGGCGATCATCCACACCAGCGTGTTGATCCGTTTCACCGGGATGCCCAGCCCCGCCGCCCGGTCGGCGCGTTCGGCGGAGGCACGCACGGCGATGCCGATGTGGCTGCGTCCCAGGAACACCGCCAGCGCGGCGAGCGCGACGACGGCGACGCCCACCGCGGCGATCGTGTCGCCGGTGAACAACTGGGTGCCGATCGCGAACGACACGTGCCAGGGGAAGTCCACCTTGGTGGTGTCGAGTGTCAGATCGCCCCAGATCTGCGGCACCAGGAGTGCGAGGACCAGGAACAACTGGGACAACCCGATCGTCGCGACGGTGAGCACCAGGCGTGACGAGTCGAAGAACCGGCGGATGACGAGGAACTCGACGAGCACCCCGATCAGCGCCGCTCCGGCCAGGCCGATGGTGAACGACAGCAGCCACGGCAGCCCCCACGACGAGATGATGCAGCCGTACGCGAACGTCGAGGGCAGGGTGCCCAGGTCGGCCTGCGCGAAGTTGAGGATCCGGTTGGAACGTTGGATCAGCGCCAGGCCGAGCGCCACGAGCGCGCCGAGCAGGCCCAGCACCAGTCCGAGCGCGGTGGGGCCTGCCGGCATCGGGTAGAGGATGAAAGCCGCCGCGACGATCGCGACGGCCGGGACGTACGGTCCGAACGTGCTTCTGCTGGTTCCCCGGTTCGTCACCGTCCCCCTCGGAGGTGGCTGACCGCCGGCCCCCTGGCTCGGCGTGGGGGAACCCTACAACGCCGGTCCGGTCAGGATGTCTGTAGTTGGGCGCGGGTGGCCGGCACCACTTCGGTGGCGAACCGGGTGAGCTGCTCGCCGGGGTCGCCGCCGAAGATGAACGTGTCGAACCCGTGGGTGAGCGCCAGGTGGGCGAGCCCGTCGGCCCACTGTTCGACGGGACCGTCGAAGTCACCGGTCGATGCTCCGTCGGTGATCGTGCCGTTCACGTTCAGGATCCGTCGCACGTCTCGACGTTGGCGACCGGCCTCGTCGATCGCGGTGTTCAGCCGGTCGGTCATCGTGGCGATCTTGTCCGTGTCGCCCTGCCAGGAGGGGACCCAACCGTCGGCGAGCCGCCCGGTGAGGCGCAGCGCGCGAGGCCCGTACGCGCCGAGCCAGATGCCGATGTCGTGCGCGGGGACCGGGCCGGACTGCGCGCCCGCCAGTTGGTAGTGCTCACCGTCGAAACGCAGGTTGCGTTCGCCGCTCCACACCTTGCGGATCACCTCGATGGCCTCCTCGAGCGCTTCGAGCGATTCGCCGGGACCGCGTCGGGTTTCGCCCCATGCGACGATCGCATCCCAGAACGCCCCGGCCCCCAGGCCCAGTTCGAACCGACCGCCCGAGAGCAGGTCGATGGTGGCGGCGGCCTTGGCCATCACGGCCGGTGGGCGCATCGGCAGGTTGGCGACGTCGGGGAAGATCCCGAGCGTGGTGCTGGCCTGCGCGATCGCGGGCATCAGGGCCCAGGTGTCGACGTAGCGGCGCTGGTAGGGGTGGTCCTGGATGCCCACGTGATCGAGGCCGAGCGTCTCGACCCGCTGCGCGGTCTCGATCAACGGGTCGGCCGCGTTCGGGACCAGGAAGTAGCCGAAGCGGATCGGGTCGGTGGGTTCGGGAGTCACGGTTCGGTCCTCGGGGATCGGTGTGGTCGGTGCAACCCGCCGCGGGGTCGTGCTATTCCGATGGGATCGCCGGTCGCCTCGGCTACGCTGCGCGCGCATGGGGACCGGTACACGACAGGACGACTTCACGGCCGAACGGGAAGCGCGCAAAGCGACCCTGGCGGCGGCGTTCCGGATCTTCGGCCGGCTCGGTTTCAACGAGGGTGTGGCCGGACACATCACCGTGCGCGACCCCGAACACGACGACCGGTTCTGGGTGAATCCGTTCTCGGTGAGCTTCAAGTTGATGCGGGCCGAGGATCTGATCTGTGTGGACCACACCGGTGAGGTCGTCGAGGGGGACGGCATGCTGAACCGGGCGGCGTTCGCGATCCATTCCCGGATCCACGCGGCACGGCCCGACGTGGTCGCGGCGGCGCATTCCCATTCGGTGTACGGCAAGGCGTTCTCGGCCCTGCACCGCGAGCTGCGCCCGCTGACCCAGGACGCGTGCATCTTCTTCGAGGACCACGTCCTTTTCGACGACTACACCGGAGTGGTGCTGGACGGTTCCGAAGGGGACCGGATCGCCGAGACGCTCGGGATGCGCAAAGCGGCGATCCTGGCGAACCACGGGTTGTTGACCGTCGGGCATTCCATCGAGGAGGCCGTGTTCTGGTTCGTCACGATGGAACGCACCTGCCAGGCCGAACTCGCCGTGCTCGCCGCGGGTGGGGGCGTGCCGATCCCCGACGACGTCGCGCGGCTCACGTACTCCCAGGTCGGTTCCCACGGCGCCGGTCATTTCTCGGCCGGGCCGCTGTTCGACTGGATCCGCGCGGTCGAACCGGATCTCTGAGGCCCACCGGCACCGCCGACGGTCCGTTCCGGTCGCCTTTCCGGGTCGGGTGGTCTGCCGGGTCCGGGGTTCTTGGCGCGGTTGTGGGGGCCGCAGAGGCGTTGGAGGTTG